>NZ_WOWT01000019.1:0-82281 GCF_009746545.1 Oceanobacillus sp. AG | reverse complement strand
AATTTTATCAAAAGGTGTCCTTTTTGTTTACAAAAATAGCGACAAAAAAGGCGTGGGATCTATACTTTTTAGTGTAGATCCCACGCCTTAATTTTTTGTTTACTGGAGTTTTGTCCCAGCCTCTTTTGGAATGCTTTTATTTTTTAGTTACCGATAACGTTAAACACGACCCCAATCGCAAAAATTAGGAAAAAGAATAAAAATGAAAACACAAAACCAAATCCTGAATCGATCACGTCATTGTTTTTAGATTGTGGATTATTTTCAAATTCGTTCATCATACCCCTCCTTGTCATCCAACACTAGTATAAGATAAAAAGAATGAAAAATCCACTTGTAATATAAGTTGCTCTATTTTCGCATCTAAATACTAAAAGTAGTTTATCCTATCAAGCACTCGAAGGGATGGGGTATATCACAATCCATAAAATAAACCACAGAAGCTTTCATACGGCGTAAGTGCAACTCTTACCTGGAGGTTCGCAGTCCAGACACCTCTCGCTTTCCGCAGGCGGCTGGTGAGCCTCCTCGGGCTGTCGCCCTGCGGGGTCTCACCTATGCCTATCCTCCTGCAGGAGTCTCGAGGTGTCTGGACTGCTCCGAGGAAGGCCCTAGTTTGGAACACTATTTTTCATTTTAGGAATTAGATCGCTTATCATAGTGGTGGGTTAGTTTCCATTAATAATAACCCTCTCTACCAGTTCAGTTGCCCGGCGGACGGTGACTCCAACGGGAAAAGCACGAGTCCGAAGACCCCGCAGGAAGCGTTTTTCTTCCGAGGAGGCTGAGGCCGTGCCCGTGGAAAGCATCCGTCCGCCGGGCAACTGTACGGTAATTAGAACGCCAAAAAAACTGAAAGAGCTAGACACTTACGCTGTATGAAAGCGATTAATAGACTTTTTGGATCTTATAAAGGGAATTTCCTAGTTATTTCAGGCTGCGAAGGTTGAGTAAGTTGCTGGAAGAAATAAAATTAGTTCTTTGATATATTGTGCTTCATTGTTATGATACAATCAAAAGTAGTAACATACATAACTGGAGTGGTTCTGCGTGTCATATATGGATGTATTGAAACAAATTAAGAAAAAACAAATCGCACCAATTTATTTTTTCTATGGATCCGAAAGCTTTTTCCTCCAACAATTGAAACAGCAATTAATTGAAAAGGTAGCGGCAAATGACGAGGACAGTTTAGCTGTCTATGACCTGGAAGAAGTACCAATAGAGGCGGCGATAGGGGATGCAGAAACGTATCCATTTTTTAGTGAACGGAAATTGGTTATTGCTGAAAATCCGGTCTTTTTAAAAGCGAAACCTGATAAATTAACTTTCGAACACGATCTGCTTGCACTTGAACGGTATTTAGCAGCACCTGTTGATTATACGGTTCTTGTCATCATAGCTCCATATGAGAAAATTGATGAACGAAAGAAAATAAGTAAGCTGCTGAAAAAGCATGCAGCTGTTGCGGTTTGCAATCCAATCAAAGATAATGATTTAAAACAATGGGTAAACTCTATCGCAAGCCAATTGCAAGTGACAATTAAGGATGAAGCGTATGAAATAATGGAGGCTGAGCTATCGAACAATCTGCATCAATTGGAAAATGAACTGCAGAAGCTAGCGCTTTATGTTGGTCCGAACGGTGAAGTAACAAAAGATATTGCCGAAGAGCTTGTCTCTCATACGACGAATAGTTCGGCATTACGTTTAGTAGACGCAGTGATTGAAAAGGATTTACATAAAGCAATCAGGATTTTTAAAGATCTATTAAAAATGAAAGAAGAGCCGATTGCGATGATCTCTTTAATCGCGTTCCAATTTCGTTCGATATTACGGGTGAAATTATTAAAGCAGCAGGGATATAGTCAGTTTCAAATGCAAAAACAGCTTGGCGTGCACCCTTACGTTGTAAAAATTGCTCTAAACCGGGAACGTCAATTCACTGTAGATAAGTTAGAACGCATTATCATTCAGCTGGCAGACACAGATGCAACGATAAAATCAGGAAAAATGGAGAAAGAGATGGCATTTGAATTGATGCTATATGATTTAATTGAAACAGCATAAAGGAAAAATTAAAAAACGATCCAGCGCGCTTGGATCGTTTTTTATTTATGCACCTAGATTATTCACTTTTTTAATTAAACGAGTTTTATGACGCTCTCCATTATTTTTGTGAATAATACCTTTTTGGACAACTTTATCAATCTTCTTGATTGTTGCGTTTAGTGCTGTTTTAGCATTTTCCACATCATTTGCTTCTACATACTTTTCTACCTGTTTAATGGCAGTACGCATGTCAGATTTTTTTGCTAGGTTCAGTGAACGTTTCTTATCATTAGTACGCACACGTTTGATAGCAGATTTAATATTAGCCATGATGACACCTCCTATAGAAGAATTGGGTGGTTAATAAAAGCATTTTTATTTTTCAACCATCTCTTCGTATCGCTTTTTCATTAACAAAGTAATTTTACCAAACTAGGCTTAAGTTTTCAACAGAATTATTATATTATCTTTTGTGCATGAATCATAGCACTTTCGTTCATTCTAAGGATAACAGGAAAAATATTTGTAATTACTGGGAGGAAGCGGAATGGACGATAAGAAAAATTATCAAGTTCGTACAGACTTAGCGATAGAAGCAAGGGATATGTATGTAGAGCAAGAAAAACCAGCGAGTGAGATTCAAGGGATCATCGTTAAAGACAGAGACCAAGATGGGGTAAGGATTTCTTACGTGGATATAGATGCAGCGGGAGCAAAACAAATTGGAAAAAAAGAAGGTGCATATGTCACGATTTATGCGGATGGAGTCAAGACACAGGATACAAAAAGGCAAAAGGCAGCGGCAGATATTCTTGCGATGGAACTTCGTAACTTATTAAAGAAGAACGATGTTCCGCAAGATGCGGAAGGGTTAATTGTAGGTCTTGGGAATTGGAATGTTACACCAGATGCGCTCGGACCAATGACAGCTGAAAAAATCTTAGTCACAAGCCATCTTTTTAGGCTTGATTACGAGACTGTGACAGAGGGTTATCGCCCAGTCGCCGCCGTCACTCCTGGAGTCATGGGAGTGACAGGAATTGAAACGAGTGACATTGTGCAAGGGATTGTTGAGAAGTTTGATCCAGATTTTGTCATTGCGATTGACGCACTTGCCGCTCGGTCGATTGAAAGAGTAAATGAAACGATACAATTGTCTGATTCGGGGATTCACCCCGGCTCTGGGGTAGGGAATAAACGAAAAGAACTTAGTAAAGAAACACTCGGAATCCCGGTTATATCAATTGGAGTACCGACGGTTGTTGATGCGGTAACGATTACGAGTGATACAATCGATTTTTTATTGAAACATTTTGGAAGGGAATGGAAAGAAAAAGATTTACCAAGTAAAGCATTAACGCCGGGTGGACTTGCATTTGGTTCAAAGAAGTTTACGGAGGAAGATCTTCCTGATTCTGAACAACGTAAGACAGTACTTGGAATTGTAGGGGGGTTAACAGAGGAAGAGAAGAGGCAGCTAATTTCCGAGGTTCTGACCCCGATTGGTCATAATCTGATGGTTACGCCAAAAGAAGTAGATGGGTTCATGCTCGATATGGCTCATCTGTTAGCAGAAGGAATAAACCATGCCCTGCATGAGAATATTGATGGAAGTGAATCTGCGAGCTTTACAAGATAATTACTATATTTACTAGAAAACATGGTTCTACCAACTAGATTTCTGTCATAGAGTTAATTGTACAGGAAATCAGGGGGGTAGAATCATGTTTTATTCTAAAAATAATCGCTCATTTGGACGAGTACGAAAGCTTTTAGCTTTAGCAGCAAGCTTTTTCCTTATCTTTGTCATTGTTGGTTATATGACAACAACGCCACCTGCCAACCGATTATCTTCCAGTATGATTTCAAAGTGGACTAGTGATATTGACGGTTCCGTTTTTCTGAATTTATTAGGCATGGAAAATAGAGCGCTCATGCTTCATTACGAAGAACATAATCAACTACATACACTTTCCAAAAGTTTATTTCAATTAGTGACAAGTATTAAACCGCAAGATTTCCGAAGTTTACTTGGTAATGAATTACCCGGGTTTTCAAGATACGACAGAGAAATACTAATTGCGGGAGAAGGAACGGATTATTCCAATTTACCAGTTGAATCAAGTTTCCCACTGGAAGATGTATTAGAGGAGAGGCAAGCTGTTTATGAAGAAAAAGAGGAAACAGAAGAAGCGCCGCCGGAAGAAGCGGAAGATTTACAGGATACGGTGTTTATTTATAACACACATAACCGGGAAGCGTTCTTGCCGCATTTACCTGATGTGGATGATTCTAACCTTGCCCATCACGGGGAGATAAATATTACAAAAGTTTCTGAGCGAATGAAGGAAGATTTGGCTAAAAAAGGAATCGGAGCAATTGTAGACGATACAGATATTATTGGTGAGGTGCTTTTGGATAGAGGTTGGGAATACTGGAAGTCGTATGACGCATCGCGAGAAGTTGTAGCGGAAGCATTCTCCCAGCACGGAGACTTGAAATATGCATTTGATATCCACCGAGATAGCATGCCGCGAGATGTTACGACAAAAGAAGTGAATGGAGAAATCTATGCCCGTATTATGTTCGTTATTGGGCAAGATAATCCTTCCTTTCAAAAGAATTTCGAACTGGCTGAAAGTCTGCATAATAAACTAGAAGAAAAATATCCCGGGTTAAGTCGAGGAGTCGTTCCTCAAGGCGGGGCCAATAATAATGGCGTCTATAACCAAGACCTGTCAGAAAATCTATTGGTTCTTGAAATCGGCGGAGTTGATAATACATTAGAAGAAACATATCGGACGGTTCAAGCGCTAGTTGACGTTTTCAGTGATCATTACTGGGATGCCGAAGCTGTACAAGGAAACTAAGGGGGGGAGAGAAAATGCGTTTCATTACCATCTTATTATTATTTGCCGTTTGCTTTTTGGGGGGCGCTTTATATGGAGTCAACCAGGAGAGAAGCGCTTATGAGCAGCAACCAAGAGAGGTTGCAGAAGTGCGGGAAGAGCAACCAAATATTGAGGCAGAGGAACGGCGGGCGGTGGAAGTCGGAAACACATACGAACCTATCGAAGAAACTACACTCACCCCAACCGACTCCACTCCAGCCTATAAAGCGGCCTCAGCACTTGAAACAATCGTAAACTTCTTCTATGAAATCGTCGTCGAACTACTATACCAAGTATCGAGATTGTTTTACTGAAGAGTAAAAGCTTCTTTTCGACTTTGCAGGCCCATACACCGAGACTCTTAGGGGATGGAGGAGCAGCGATGAGAACGCGTAAGGGAGTAGGCTTATTAGGCTTCTTGGGATATGCGAAGGTAGTGTGTGGCGGATGTGGATTTCAGGAAAGCTGATGCATTAAAGTTTTGAGTGTAAATAGCGCTTGGCATACGTTTGTTCTTGAATATCCTTGTCTCTATTGCTATAATCAATGCTAGCATTTATCACCAAATTTATATGCCCGGTAAAGGAACAATCAAGCTAAATCGGGTTGTAGGAGTGAACAACAGGAATGGTGAAAGAACAAAGAAACGTACGTAATTTTTCTATCATTGCCCATATCGATCACGGAAAGTCGACGTTGGCTGACCGTATCTTAGAAAACACAAAGGCAATTTCCAAACGAGAAATGAAAGAACAAATCCTCGATGGAATGGACTTGGAGCGTGAACGCGGAATAACGATTAAATTGAATGCCGTTCAGCTCGAATATACAAGTAAAAAAGGCGAGGATTTTACCTTTCATTTAATCGATACACCAGGGCACGTCGATTTCACATATGAAGTATCGCGGAGTCTTGCAGCTTGTGAAGGGGCAATTCTAGTTGTGGACGCCGCACAAGGAATTGAAGCCCAAACTTTAGCAAACGTCTATCTTGCCATGGAGAATGACCTGGAGATCATTCCAGTCATTAATAAGATTGACTTACCGAATGCGGATACAGATAGAGTGAAGCAGGAGCTGGAAGATGTGTTGGGCGTCGATCCAGATGAAGTTATTCTTGCATCGGCTAAATCTAATATTGGAATTGAAGACATTTTAGAACGGGTAACAGAAGTAATTCCACCGCCAGCTGGTAATCCGGCTGACCCTTTGAAAGCACTTATTTTCGACTCGCTTTATGACCCTTACCGGGGTGTAGTTGCCTACGTTTGTATTAAGGAAGGTTCCATGAAAGTCGGAGATAAAATTAAAATGTTCTCGACAGATAAAGAATTCGAAGTGAATGATGTCGGTGTGTTTAAGCCGAAAATCACATCTACAGATGAATTAGTAGTAGGGGATGTTGGTTATTTTACAGCTTCAATGAAAAATGTTGGAGACACGCAAGTCGGGGACACTGTTACGTTAGTCAACCGTCCGGCAAAAGAAGCATTACCAGGATACCGCCGCTTGAATCCGATGGTTTTCTGTGGTCTTTATCCCGTAGAATCCAATAATTATAATGACCTGCGAGAAGCGCTGGAACGTTTAGAATTGAATGATTCTTCCTTGCAATATGAAGCTGAGACTTCCCAAGCTTTAGGCTTCGGTTTCCGTTGCGGATTTTTAGGTCTGCTTCATATGGAGATTATTCAAGAACGGATTGAAAGGGAGTTCGGCATTGATTTAATCACGACAGCACCTAGTGTTATTTTCGAAGTCATGAAGACGAATGGCGAGAAACTCGTTGTCGATAATCCCGCAGATATGCCAGATCCTCAAGTGATTGAGTCAATAAGCGAACCTTTTGTAGAAGCAACTATCATGGTACCGAATGATTTCGTTGGTGCAGTTATGGAAATTGCCCAGAGGAAACGTGGGCAATTTATTAATATGGACTATTTAGATGATATTCGAGTGAATGTTATTTATCATATTCCTTTATCTGAAATCGTTTATGATTTCTTCGATCAGCTAAAATCGAGCACAAAAGGCTATGCTTCCTTTGATTATGAATTTATTGGTTATAAAGAATCCCAACTTGTTAAGATGGACATCTTGTTGAACCATGAAACAATCGACGCACTATCCTTTATCGTGCACAGGGACTTTGCGTATGAACGCGGTAAACAAATTGTTGAAAAACTGAAGAAACTTATTCCTCGTCAACAGTTTGAAGTTCCGGTTCAGGCGGCGATTGGAAATAAAATAGTTGCTCGTTCGACGATAAAAGCCGTTAGAAAAGATGTTACAGCGAAACTTTATGGTGGAGACGTCAGTCGGAAACGGAAACTATTAGAGAAGCAGAAAGAAGGTAAGAAGCGGATGAAAATGGTCGGATCCGTGGAAGTACCTCAAGAAGCGTTCATGGCAGTATTAGAAATGGATGATGAATAGATGACATTAACAAAGGCGGAAGCGCCCGTTTAGCAACGTACAAACTGGAGCACTCCGGAATGAGATAAAGGAAACACAACGAACGGAGTGAGTTGATGTTGACTTATCGATTGGAGGAGTGTGAAGTTTGATAGTTGCTGGGCGCTGGAGCCGGACGTGGCCAGCCCTGGATATCTTATTTATCCACAGCATTTATGTTTTATAGTTTCCTATGTGATAAGAAAAGCTTGAAAGCGAAACGCTCTCAGGCTTTTCCTTTTTGTCCAGATTCTTCAAATAAAGAAAAGAGGTACATGATGAGTTCCATACAATCAGCATATATCCATATTCCGTTTTGTAAACAGATGTGTCATTATTGCAATTTCGTTAAATATTTTTATACGGAGAAACGTGCAACAGAGTATTTACAGGCACTAGAGAAAGAAATCGAGAGCTATATTCCTGGAGATGGGAATAAACTTCGTACCATTTATATCGGTGGGGGAACACCGACCGCATTGGATAAAGAGCAATTAATTTGGATGTTTGAGATGTTACACCGGAAGTTCGATATAGCCGGATTAGAAGAATTCACCATTGAATTAAATCCCGGGGATATAGACGAAGAGAAAGCGGATATATTAAAAGCGTACGGGATCAATCGAATTTCATTTGGCGTTCAAGTGATGGACGATGACATGTTGAAACAGCTGGGCCGGGCCCACCGAGTACAAGATGTTTATCAAACCGTAAATATTCTTTCGAAAAAAGAATTTACGAATATAAGCCTTGACTTAATTTATGCACTCCCCAATCAGTCGGTAGAACAATTTCAACGATCATTGAAGGAAGCGCTACAATTTAAGTTACCGCATTATTCCACTTACGCCCTGCAAATCGAACCGCAAACCGTTTTTTACAAACGGCATAAAAAAGGACTGTTGCATCGACCACGTGAAGAAGATGAGGTAACGATGTACCAAATGTTAAAAGAGTCGATGGCAGCAAACGGAGTGAAACAATACGAAATCAGTAATTTTGCAAAGCCAGGGTTTGAAAGTAAGCATAACTTAACATACTGGAATAATGAGTATTATTATGGATTTGGTGCGGGGGCATCTGGATATGTTCCAGGTAAGCGAATTGCCAACCTTCGTCCATTACCTATTTATATCGAAAAAGCAGGAAGTGGAGAAAAGCCGATCCTTGAAATTGATAAGATCGGAGTAAGGGAGGAAATTGAAGAGGAATTAATGCTCGGACTCCGGAAAAATGCCGGATATGATGAACGGATTTTCCAGCATAAATTTGGTCTTTCTTTAAAAGACTTTTACAGCGAACAGCTTAAGAAGTTGATAGGACAAGGATTACTCACCGTAAAACAAGGTGTTTGGAAATTAACGGATGAGGGGATGCTACTAGCAAATCTTGTATTTGAAGAATTTATCCTTGACGATCAAGAACTCGAAGAAAAAATGAGGAGAGCTAAGTTTATTGACAAAAACCTGCCGATTTGATAGTTTATAAATAGAATTAGCACTCGAGAAGTTGGAGTGCTAACAGAGGTGAACATCATGCTGACTGAGAGGCAACTATTATTATTACAGGTTATAATTGATGACTTTATAGACACTGCCCATCCTGTTGGTTCGCGGGTGCTAGCTAAAAAAGGAACCATTCCTTTTAGTGCTGCAACAATCCGTAATGAAATGGCGGATTTGGAAGAACTTGGATTTCTTGAGAAGATGCATTCATCATCTGGACGAATTCCATCTGAAAAAGGGTATCGTTACTATGTCGACCATTTAATTAAACCAGTTTCTCATAATAAATATCGTGGAATCGTCAGCAAGTTAGTGCAAGAAGGCATCTATGAATTTGAGCAAATTGTTCAGATGTCGGCTGAGATTTTATCAGAGCTGACGAGTTATACAGCAATCATTCTCGGTCCTGAAATTTTTGAAACCCAATTAAAGCAACTGCAGATTGTGCCACTTTCTTCGCAGACTGCTGTTGCGATATTGATTACAAATACGGGACATGTCGAACACCGAATGGTTTCATTGCCAGAAGCAATTAATGCTTCTGACTTGGAAAAGCTCGTAAATATTATTAATCAGAAGCTGGTCGGGATTCCGATTGTGAAGCTCCAAAATATATTTTATACTGAAATGGCGGACATTATGAAACGCTATCTGGATGATTACGAAAACTCTTTGAAGTATTTAAAAGCGATTTTTTTAACGGATTATCCAGTGAAGGTATATGTGAGCGGCACATCGAACATGCTGATGCAGCCTGAATTTAATGATATCGACAAAGTACGCTCTTTTTATACTTTGATGGATAAAGAAGATGAGCTCATTAAGTTACTTAAGGATTCGACCCCAGGTATTGAAGTGACGATTGGGAATGAAAATGAAGTAGAAGCAATTAAAGATTTCAGTTTGATCACTTCATCCCTCCGTCATGAGGAAGAGCAGATTGGTACAATTGCACTGCTCGGTCCGAAACGAATGGAGTATCGTAAAGTTATTTCGTTACTAAAAGGATTGTCGAATGAAATGACAAATACCTTATATATGTGGTATAAGGACAAAGAGTGAGCAGTTTCGATGCGTGGCAGGGGAAGGCACCTGTGTCTATAATTCCCTACCACCATTTCTGCTGGTTTTTTACGGAAATATAGTGAGTGGAGGTGTCGCTTGTGGCAGAGAATAAAGAGCAAGCACAAGCAAATGAAGAAATAAAAGCAGAAGAGGCGGATGTTGTCGAAGAAGCTGAGCAAGAAGTTATTACGGATGAAGAAACAGCTGCTAATGATGATGAATTTGCAGCACTTCAAAAAGAGAAAGATGATTTATACGATCGCTTACTTAGATTGCAGGCAGAATATGATAACTTCAAAAGACGTACGCAAAAGGAAAAAGAAGCTGAGCGGAAGTATAAGGCTCAAGATATCGTGAATGACTTGCTACCAGTGCTTGATAACTTTGAACGAGCCCTACAAGTAGAACAGACGGAAGCTACGAGTAATCTGATTGAAGGGATTTCCATGGTTTACCGTCAATTGCAAGATGTCCTGACAAACAATGGGGTGGAAGTTATTGAGACGGAGGGTAAAGAATTCGATCCAAACTTGCATCATGCTGTGCTGCAAGTTGAAGATGAAGCTCACGAATCAAACCACATTGTTGAGGAATTACAAAAAGGGTATATGTTAAAAGATCGCGTGATCCGACCATCTATGGTTAAAGTTAATAAATAAGTGATTCAGTCAAGGAGGAAATGAGAAGTATGAGTAAAATAATCGGTATTGACCTAGGTACTACAAACTCTTGTGTGGCAGTAATGGAAGGTGGAGAATCTGTTGTAATTCCGAACCCGGAAGGTAACAGGACAACACCATCTGTTGTTGCGTTTAAAAATGGTGAAAGGCAAGTCGGGGAGATTGCAAAACGTCAAGCAATCACGAACCCGGATACAATTCAGTCCATTAAGCGCCATATGGGTACAGACTACAAAGTAAAAATTGAGGATAAAGAATATACACCTCAAGAAGTTTCTGCAATTATTTTACAGCACATTAAAGCATATGCAGAAGACTATACTGGAGAAAAAATTGATAAGGCAGTTATTACGGTACCAGCTTACTTCAATGACTCAGAGCGTCAAGCTACGAAAGATGCTGGAAGAATCGCTGGCCTTGAAGTAGAGCGTATTATTAATGAGCCAACTGCAGCGGCTTTGGCATATGGAATTGATAAAGAAGATGAAGATCAAACAATTCTTGTATTCGACCTTGGTGGAGGTACATTTGACGTATCCGTCCTTGATATCGGTGATGGAACGTTCGAAGTACTTGCTACAGCAGGAGACAACCGTCTAGGTGGGGATGATTTCGACCAGGTTGTTATTGATTACATGGTGGAAGAGTTCCGTAAAGAAAACGGCATTGATCTTTCACAGGATAAAATGGCTACACAGCGTTTGAAAGATGCTGCAGAGAAAGCCAAAAAAGAATTATCTGGAGTTTCCCAAACACAAATCTCACTACCGTTTATTACAGCAGGAGAAGCTGGGCCATTACATTTAGAAATGACGTTATCTCGTGCGAAATTTGAAGAACTTTCTTCTAATTTAGTAGAACGTACAATGGTTCCGACACGTAAGGCATTATCAGATGCTGGATTCTCAGCAAGTGATATTGATAAAGTTCTTCTAGTTGGTGGTTCTACTCGTATTCCTGCAGTTCAAGAAGCAATTAAGAAAGAAATTGGTAAAGAACCTTCTAAAGGAGTTAACCCTGATGAAGTGGTTGCGCTTGGGGCTGCTATCCAAGGTGGGGTATTAGCTGGTGATGTTAAGGACGTATTATTACTGGACGTTACACCACTATCACTTGGAATTGAAACAATGGGCGGCGTAACAACGAAGCTGATTGAAAGAAATACAACAATCCCAACAAGCCACTCTCAAATATTCTCTACTGCTGCAGATAACCAAACAGCTGTAGACATTCATGTACTTCAAGGGGAGCGTGAAATGGCAGCAGATAACAAAACGCTTGGACGTTTCCAACTAACGGATATTCCGCCAGCACCTCGTGGTGTCCCGCAAATCGAAGTTACATTTGATATTGATGCAAACGGAATTGTAAACGTACGTGCAAAAGATAAAGGTACAAATAAAGAGCAATCGATCACAATCCAGTCTTCTTCTGGTCTATCCGATGAAGAAGTAGATAAGATGGTAAGAGAAGCTGAAGAGAATGCGGAAGCGGATAAACAGCGCCGTGAGGAAGTAGATCTTCGTAACGAAGCAGATCAACTCATATTCACAACAGATAAGACAATTACTGATCTTGGTGATAAAGTATCTGAAGAAGATAAAGCCCAAGCAGAGTCTGCTAAAGAAGAGCTTAAAAAAGCTTTAGAAGGTACTGATATTGAAGATATTAAAGCGAAAAAAGAAGCACTTGAGCAGCATGTACAGCAACTTTCTGTTAAATTATATGAGCAAATGCAACAGGAGCAACAAGCAGAAGGCGGTGCAACGGAAGCGTCTGGAGATGACGATGTCGTTGACGCAGACTATAAAGAAGTAGATGACGAAGAAAATAATAAATAGATTTTAACGAAAAAGTCAAAGTCAGGATTCTCTTGACTTTGACTTTTTTCAGGATAATTACAGCGAACTTAATTTATCCCCTTAGTTGCTATTACTTTGGGGAAAGTGATATGATGAAACGTATGTTAAAGTTCGGCAGGAGAGTGATTAAACTTTGAGTAAACGAGATTATTATGATGTTCTAGGAATAGATAAAGGAGCATCTAAAGATGAGATAAAGAAAGCGTACCGTAAGTTGGCAAGAAAGTATCATCCAGATGTGAGTAAAGAACCGGATGCCGAAGAGAAATTTAAAGAGGCGAAGGAAGCCTATGAAGTATTGAGTGATGACACGAAAAGGGCGCAATACGATCAGTTCGGTCATGCTGGTGCTTCCGGGCAAGGTTTCGGCGGATTTGGAAATGCACAAGACTTCGGAGGTTTCGGTGATATTTTCGATATGTTCTTTGGAGGCGGTGGAAGAAGCCGTGATCCGAACGCACCAAGACAAGGTGCTGATTTGCAATATACAGTAACACTAGAATTTGAAGAAGCTATATTTGGTAAAGAACTCGATATAACCATTCCAAGGGAAGAAGAATGTAGTACTTGTCATGGAAGTGGTGCCAAGCCTGGAACAACGCCGGAAACCTGTTCCCACTGTCATGGTTCAGGACAGTTAAACCAAGAACAGAATACACCATTTGGCAGAGTTGTTAATCGCAGAGTTTGTCATTACTGTAATGGGACAGGTAAAATCGTTCGAGAAAAATGTTCAACCTGTCATGGTGACGGCCGCGTGAAGAAGAGCCGTAAAATCCACATTTCTATACCTGCTGGGATTGATGAAGGACAACAGATCCGTGTTGCAGGAAAAGGAGAAGACGGTGTTAATGGAGGGCCACCAGGAGATTTATACGTTGTCGTTCGTGTGAAACCACATGATTATTTCGAGCGGGATGGCGACCATATTTTCTGTGAGCTCCCACTAACATTCACACAAGCAGCTTTAGGAGATGAAGTCGAAGTACCTACTGTTCATGGGAAAGTTAAGCTGAAGATACCTGCTGGTACACAAACAGGTAAAACATTCCGTTTACGTGGTAAAGGTGTCGCAAACGTTCGCGGTCGCGGTCAAGGAGACCAGCATATTCAAGTTCGTATCGTAACACCGACGAAATTAACTGAGAAACAGAAAGAACTTCTAAGAGAATTCAATGAAATCGGTGGTAATGATTCAACCGAAGAACAAGACACCAATTTTTTTCAGCGTTTTAAAAAAGCATTTAAAGGTGATTAATAGATGTTGCGGTTTCCCGCAACATCTTTATACATATCGAATCCAATAGGTTAGGATGGATAAAATGAACTGGACAGAAATTTGCATTCATACAACGAACGAAGCAATTGAATCCATTTCCTATATATTGCAAGAAACTGGAGCAAGCGGATTAGTTATAGAAGATCCACTTGACTTGGTAAAAGCGAAAGAAGCACAATTTGGCGAAATATATGAGCTGGATCCACAAGATTATCCGGATGAAGGTGTCCGGATTAAAACTTATTTACCTGTCAATAGCCATTTAAAAGACACGATTAATGAAATTACAAAAAGGATTAATGCATTAGCAACATTTCACGACCTAGGAAAAAATGAAATTGTCTTAACTGATGTTCATGAAGAAGATTGGGCAACGGCATGGAAAAAATACTATAAGCCTGTTCAAGTGACTGATACGATAACTATTAAACCGATTTGGGAAGAGTATCGACCTGCAAATGAACATGAAGTCATTATTGAAATGGATCCCGGAATGGCATTCGGTACAGGTACTCACCCGACAACTATCTTAAGTATCCAAGCACTAGAAAAGTATTTAAAGGCGAAAGACAAGGTTATTGATGTCGGCTCCGGTTCTGGAATTTTAACAATCGCTGCTGCTAAATTAGGCGCGGCAAAAATCCATGCATTTGATTTGGATGAAGTTGCGGTGAAGAGCAGTAAGGCCAATATTCAATTAAATGACTTGGCGAGCGAGATTACCGTGGAGCAAAATGATTTATTAAAAGGAATACACTTAGATGCTGACGTCATCGTTTCTAATATTTTAGCTGAAATCATTGTGAAGTTTATTAACGATGCATGGAATAATTTAAAGGCAGGCGGTTACTTTATCACTTCCGGAATTATTAAGGATAAGCAAGAAATGGTTCTTGGAGAATTAAGAAGACAAGGTTTTGAAGTTATAGAACAGAATGAATTGGAAGATTGGATTTCTATTATAGCAAGAAAGCCCAAGCAATCTTGATGGTCGGTAGGTGAAAGGCATGCAAAGATATTTTATCCTCGAAGATGAACAATGGTCAGACGAAGCGGTAACGATTATAGGAGATGATGTTCATCATATTTACAGAGTCATGCGGAGTCAACCGGGTGATCAAATTATTTGTACAGGACGCAATGGAGCTACAGCGATTTGTGCAATTGAAGCAATATCTAGCAACCAGGTAACCGCGAGGATTATGGAATGGGTTCGGCAAGATGTTGAACTGCCGATCAATGTGACGATTGCACAAGGATTGCCAAAAGGGGATAAATTTGAGTTGATTCTCCAGAAAGGAACTGAGCTTGGTGCAACTTCTTTTATCCCCTATAAGGCGGAACGCTCGATTGTTGTTTGGGATGAGAAAAAAATGCGCAAAAAACAGCAGCGTTTTGAGAAGATTGTCAAAGAAGCTAGCGAACAGAGTCATCGTTCCCTAATCCCAACCATTCAAGATTCTGTAACTTTGAAACAACTGCTTGAACTTAGTAAACAATATGATGCTTGTATTTTCGCTTATGAGGAAGAAGCTAGATCAAGTGATTTTCAATCTTTTGCAACAGTGTTAAAGAAGCTGCAACGGGGAATGAACCTTATCATTTGCATCGGTCCAGAAGGCGGCTTTTCCGAGAATGAAGCTAAAGCTTTAACGGAACGCGATTTTCAGGCAGTTCGTTTTGGACCAAGGATTCTTCGTACAGAAACAGCAGCAATATATGCTTTAGCTAGTATTTCTTATCATTTTGAGGAATTAGAGTGGGATACGTAAGTGGCAAAGGAATGACAGAACAAGAAATCTATTAAATCTTTTCTTTTCAAAACTTTAAGTTGACCAGCACGCCTGCTTATATTATAATTTAGGAAGCATGTGACTTGATTTTCATATGTAGAAATTTTTGTTTTTTGCTTCGGAGGGAGGGAAACAAGCATGTCAAATTCAACTCGCGTACGTAAAAACGAGTCTCTTGAGGATGCTCTTCGTCGCTTCAAGCGTAATGTATCGAAAAGTGGTACATTGCAAGAATATCGCAAGCGTGAACACTATGAAAAACCTAGCGTAAGACGGAAGAAAAAATCGGAGGCAGCAAGAAAGCGTAGATACTAAGAAGAGGGTGTTAGCGTAAATGACTCTACTTGAAAAGCTTAATCAAGATATGATTCAAGCGATGAAGAAGAAGGATAAAGATACCCTTACTGTAATTCGCATGGTAAAGGCTTCGATTCAAAATGAATTGATCAAGCTAGGAAAAGAACATCTTTCGGAAAATGAAGAACTAACAATTTTGTCCAGAGAGCTCAAACAAAGAAAAGAATCCCTCCAGGAATTTACTTCTGCGGATCGAGCAGACCTTGCTGACAAGGCTCAGTTTGAAATAGAAGTGTTAGAGCAGTATATGCCGAAGCAACTGTCTATAGAGGAAACGGAGAAAATTGTAGAACAAGCTATTCGAGAAGCCAATGCAACATCGATGAAAGATATTGGAAAAGTAATGGGGAAAGTAATTCCATTAACCAAAGGTAAAGCAGACGGCTCTCAAGTAAAGCAAATTGTTGAAGAAAAATTGAAATGAAAGACGAGTTAGCATGCTAATCAGTCTTTTATACCCTTAAAATGGTCCCGATCATCATCTTGGTGATATCGGGACCATTTTTTAGTTCTATACAAATTTTCATAACTGAAGGATATGTGGTAGTATTTTAGTAGGAAACGGTATCTTCTGCAAAAAAATTTAAAAAGTGAAACATATGATTGTTTTTATCCGTATAGTAAGATACCAACGAAGGGGGTGTTTAAATTGCCTGCCAAAAAGATCCTGCACTACATATTATTAACATTACTTGTAATCTTCATTTTTCTACCAACTTTTACGAACAAGGCTCACGGGGAAGGAACTGGAAAGCTTGTTTATGTTATTCCAATTGAACGCGAGGTGGAACGAGGACTTGAAGCGTTTTTAAAACGAACGACTAATGAAGCGATTGAGTCAAATGCCGACCATATCATATTTGAAATCAACACACCTGGAGGGAGAGTGGATTCTGCCGGACAAATTGCAGAACTATTACAAGGTCTGGAAATCCCGAACACTTCATTTATTGTAAACGAAGCACTTTCAGCAGGCTCCTATATTGCCCTTAACACCGATACTATTTATTTCAGGCCACATGCAACGATGGGGGCGAGTGGGGTAATTACCGGGGATGGAAATGCTGCCGATGAAAAGGCGCAATCCGCTTGGTTAGCAGCCATGAGAAGTGCTGCTGAATCAAAGGGGAGAGATCCGTTATATGCTGCTGCAATGGCAGACCCATCCATTGATTTGCCTGAATACGGGGCACCTGAAGGTAAGTACCTTACACTTGGTCCAAATGAAGCGGTGGAAGTAGGCTATGCGGAAGGAATTGTCAATCATCGTACAGAGTTATTGGCAGAGCTTGATTTGACAAATGCGACGATCGTTGAAACAGAAACGACGCTTGCGGAAGAAGTAGCAAGATTTTTAACTCACCCGACTGTCATTCCGATCTTGCTTTCAATCGCAAGTCTTGGACTCGTTCTTGAGCTGTATTCTCCTGGATTCGGTATACCTGGAACAATGGGAATTATCGCACTTATCCTATTTTTCTATGGGCATATTGTCGCTGGACTAGCTGGAATGGAAGCCATTATACTATTAGTTGTCGGAATCATTCTCATCGTTTTGGAATTCTTTTTATCAGGTGGTATTGCCGGTCTGTTGGGAATCAGTGCAGTATTAGGCTCCTTATTCATGTCAGGTTATGATCTCGGTCATATGGCACTTAGTATTAGTATTTCGTTTATTATTGCGGTTATTGCTGCGATATTCCTATACCGAAGAATTGGGGCGGATAAAGGCTTGTTCCGCCATATCATATTAAAAGACCAGACAACAACGGAACTTGGGTATGTATCAAGTGTAAACCGTCTCGAGTTGATCGGTATGGAGGGGGTGGCGCTCACTCCTTTACGTCCATCTGGAACCGGCTCATTCGGTGATGAATATCTCGATATTGTGTCAGAAGGCAGCTTTATCGACAAAGGGAAAAAGATTAAAATAACGAAAGTAGAAGGAATGCGAATTGTGGTTCGAGAGATAGTAGAATAAAAAATTATTGTTTTAGGAGGAGTTTTTATGGGTTTTGATGTTTTACCACTTATTATTATTGCCGTGATTATTATTGCACTTGCAATCCTATTCACGTTCATTCCAGTCACACTGTGGATCAGTGCACTCGCAGCAGGTGTTAAGGTGAGCATCTTCACACTAATCGGGATGCGTTTACGTCGGGTTGTGCCGAGCCGGGTGATTAATCCACTTATAAAAGCACATAAGGCAGGACTTAATGTATCAATCAATCAGCTGGAGAGTCACTATCTTGCTGGCGGTAATGTTGATCGTGTTGTAAATGCGCTTATCGCATCACACCGTGCGAATATTGAACTTCCTTTTGAAAGAGGAGCAGCGATTGACCTTGCTGGCCGTGATGTTTTAGAAGCGGTACAAATGAGTGTTAACCCAAAGGTGATTGAAACCCCGTTTATAGCAGGTATTGCCATGAACGGAATTGAAGTAAAAGCTTTGGCACGAATTACTGTAAGAGCGAACATTGACCGTCTAGTCGGTGGTGCAGGTGAAGAAACAGTAATTGCCCGTGTTGGTGAAGGGGTTATTAGTACAATTGGTAGTTCTAATACACATGAACAAGTACTGGAAAATCCTGATTCTATCTCCCACACTGTACTTGCTAAGGGGTTAGATGCAGGAACAGCTTTTGAAATACTTTCAATTGATATTGCCGATGTTGATATCGGTAAGAACATTGGTGCGACACTACAGACCGACCAGGCGGAAGCAGATAAGAAAATTGCTCAAGCGAAAGCGGAAGAGCGCCGAGCCATGGCTGTTGCTCTAGAACAAGAGATGGTTGCAAGAACTCAAGAGATGCGCGCGAAGGTTGTGGAAGCTGAAGCAGATGTTCCGCGTGCCCTTGCAGAAGCACTACGTTCAGGCAATATGGGTGTCATGGATTATATGAATTACCGCAATATTGGGGCGGACACGGAAATGCGCGATACAATCGGTAAACTAACGGAAGACAATGATGATAACAATTAATCACTTCTTTGTTTCCTGTAAAGGAGGGAAGTAATGGGCGAGATTTTCGAATTTATCTTTGAAAATATGTTCCTGGTTATTTTGATCATCTCAGGAATTATCGGAATGCTTTCAAGTAATAAAGAACAACAGAAAAAACAACAACAACAGCGCCCAAATCGGCCACAGCAGTCACAGACTAGACAGCAAGGGCAACCAAGACCAGCTACTCGGAAAGAAACCGTACGAGAGCGCCCTAAAGAGGTTGTGCCGACTAAAATAGAGCCAAAACCGAAAGAAGCAACGGTAACCCTCGCTACACCAAAGAGGATGGAAGAAGAACAGCCGGATCAAATGGAACGATTACAGGAAAGGTATAGGGGAGCCGCAGATATAAACATCACGGATGGGAATATAGATGACTTCATCAGCCGTCAACAAATGGAAGTATTGAAAAGCTTATCGGAGGAGCAGAAAGTATTAAAGAAAGATATCCGCCGGAGCTTGAAGAAGAAAGGTTTGATCAACGGAATTATTATGGCCGAAGTATTAGGTAGACCTCGTTCCATGAAACCTTACCAGAGTGTCACATCTGAACGTTATAAAAGATAAAAAAAGCCATTAGCACATCGATTTACTCGGTGCAAAGCTAATGGTTTTTTGTTTTTATCAAGGTCTTAATCATTTTAGTCGTTCATACATATAGAGAAGAGGGGGATGTATCCGTGAAAAAATGGCATCTGAAGTTCCGCAACTTAATGGTTAACTATTTAGCACTTCCTTCCGATATTTTGCTGGAGTTGCCGCGACTTACGATAATCGGCAACTTCCACCTGTATATTGAGAATCATAAAGGACTAGAGACATATTCCGAGACAGAATTGAAATTAAAAACGACGAATGGATATGTACAAATACTCGGTACTTCCTTTGTCTTGAAACAAATGCTCCCAGAAGAAATTTTGTTAGAAGGAGAAATTGAGGAAATAAAATATATACCTAGTTCATTGTAAAAGGAGGACATATGAAATCTGTAAAAGGATCCTATCTATCAGGAGTTGTAGAGATTCAAGTCACAGGTGACCACCCGGAGCAATTCTTGCAACAATGCGCGCGGAATGGAATTATGCTTTGGGAAATAAAAAAAGTTCATGTTAACCAATGTACAGCAAGCGTGTTGCTTAAAGATGTGAAGGAAATCCGCAAACTTCGGCGTGGAAGCAAATTTAAAATCCATTTTTTGAATAAACATGGATTACCTTTTTTTAAGAAAAGAGTCGGCAGAAAAAAACCTTTGTTAATCGGTCTTCTGCTTAGTTTATTATTATTCTTTATCCTCTCCAATATGGTATGGCAAGTAACGGTAACAGGAGTTCCGGAAGAATTGGAAAATAAAATCAAGGAACAATTAACTAGTTATGGTGTTTATCCAGGAGCGTTTACTTTCTCAATCGAATCTCCTAATCAAATCCAACAATTATTGCTCGAAGATGTGCCGGAATTGCTTTGGATTGGTGTGGATAAAAAAGGGACAAGTTTTTATCTTGAAGGGGTGGAAAAACTCATCATCGAAAAGGAAGAGCCAGCAGGTCCAAGGCATTTAGTTGCTGGTAAGAGCGGTGTTATCCAATATATGTATGTGAAAAAAGGAATGCCTGAAGTAACGGTCAATGATGTGGTCGAGAAGGGGGATGTACTTGTTTCTGGAGCAATTGAAAAGCTGAATATCATTGACGAGGAAGAAGATAAGCAGGAATTCGAATTGGTTGCTGCAGATGGTGAGATTATCGCAACAACTTGGTATAAAGCGGAAGTGAACGTCCCTTTAACAGCAGAGCATGTTGAATTAACTGGCAATACGAATGAAAAATACCGAATTAAATTCGGTTCATTATCTATTCCGATTTGGCCACCCACTCGTTTTGAACATTTTGAACATGAGTTGATAGAAACAGATGAATATCAATTAGATATTTTTGGATGGCGTCCTCCGATCTACTTTACAGCTGAAAAGAGGCTCGAGAGTACTCCTTGGTACAGTGAGAGAACACGAGAAGAAGCAATACAGGCCGGTATTCGCCAAGCTAAAAAAGATTTGCAAAGAAGGCTTGGGAAAGATGCTGAAATTATCACGGAAAAAGTTTTGCATGAAACCATCCGTCATGGTAAAGTAAAACTAAGCTTGTACATCACGGTAGAAGAAAATATAGCTGTTGAACAACCGATAAACCAAGGAGATTAAGTATGGCAGGAAATTTAACTGATATTGATTTACAATTACAAGATCCAACCGAAGCGCTAGCTTTATTCGGAAACAATGATAAGCATTTAAAACATCTGGAATCCCTTTTGGATATCCGTATTGTTTCACGCGGAGAGAAAGTACAAGCTTCAGGCAGTGTGGAAGCGGTTGAAGTACTAAAACAAGTGCTGTTTTCTTTACTTTCTTTAATTCAAAGAGGCATATCGTTTTCGGAAAGAGATATCGCCTATGCGGTAGAGATGGCTAGAAAAGGAACGATCAATCAATTTGAAGCATTATTTGAAGATGAAATTACGAAGAATATGAAAGGAAAGTCCATTCGTGTAAAGACATTAGGCCAAAAAGTATACGTGGACCGGATACGGGCAACAGACTTAGTATTTGGCTTTGGTCCTGCTGGAACGGGTAAAACGTATTTAGCCGTTGTGATGGCTGTCGATGCGTTGAAGAAAGGTCTTGTGAAGAAGATTATTTTAACAAGACCTGCTGTTGAAGCAGGTGAAAGCCTTGGTTTTCTACCAGGTGATTTAAAAGAGAAAGTTGACCCGTATTTACGTCCGCTTTATGACGCGTTGCACGATGTTTTAGGAGTTGAACATACGGCAAGGTTAATTGAGAGGGAAGTTATTGAAATTGCCCCGCTTGCTTATATGCGTGGAAGAACATTGGATGACGCTTTCGTTATTTTAGATGAAGCCCAAAATACAACACCTGCTCAAATGAAGATGTTTTTAACTCGACTAGGCTTCGGGTCAAAAATGGTGATTACTGGTGACATCACACAGATTGATTTACCAAAAGGAGTGCACTCCGGTCTTCGGATTGCGGAACAAATCCTCCAGAATGTAGAGGGTATTTCTTTTGTGTACTTGAAAGGATCCGATGTTGTTCGTCATCCGCTCGTTCAGCGGATTATCCATGCATATGAAAATAATGATACGAATCAGTAAGACCTGCTCTGTAGGTCTTATTTTCACTTAGGGGGTAAGAGGAAAGTGAAAAAGAAAAAGAATTTTTTCCAAAAAGTAGAGAAATGGCTGGGAAATAGAACAAGTTTATTTTTAATTGTCGTTGCAGTGTTCATACAAAGTATTTTCTTCTTTTTCATTTCCTTAAATAATGTCTATACGGAAACGTATGACTTACAACGATTTGCTACAGCGAATACGACGATCCGTTCACCGGTAACGATTGAAAATGAAGTGGAAACAGAGAGAAAGACAAGGGAAGCGGTCCAGCAAATCGGTGACAGATATTCGATATCCGAACAGGTCAATAACGAAAGAATCGGTTATAGTGAGGAGTTATTCGATGCAGTTCTTTCCTTAAACGATGAATCGAATAAGACCAAGGACAAAGATAAACAGGTGAAAGAAGGAGAAAGCGAAGAGGAAGCTGCCGAACTATCGACGGAGGAGAAAATTGACCGATTAAGACAAGTCCTCTCCGAAGAAATTGTACTAGAAGCGAGTGCCGATTCCTTTCGTACATTAATTAATCAACCGCGGGAGGAAATCGAAAAGGCTAAAAAGCTTTTTATCGCTAGTGTAAAAGAGGTAATGGAAGAGGGAGTCCGAACAGAGAATCTGCAATCGGCTAGAGGCATTGTCGAAGATGAAATAAAGTATTCAGAACTCGATCCTGTTCTTAAAGATGCGCTTATCGAGTTTGCAAACTTTATCGTAACAGAAAACTCATTTTTCGATTTGGAAGCGACGAATGAAGCACGAAAAATTGCTGCCAGCAATGTCGATCCGGAAATGATAAAAGCCGGGGAGATCATAGTCAGTGAAGGTCAAGTGATTACGAATGAAATATATGAACAGCTGCAACTTGTCGGTTTACTTGATGGGGAACGTAATTTTTTTCCCGTCATCGGCTTAGTTCTGTTGTTAATTATACTTGGCAGTATTTCATTCGTCGAGATTAATAAGTTGGCCAAGCGTGAAACAATGAATAAGCGCGTATTGGCTGCGCTATTAACGATAAGTTTCATTGTAGTTACATTAATGAAAGTTGTCAGCCTATTTTCGACGGATAACAACCAACTGTTCTATATTATGCCTATTGCCATGGGGGCCCTTTTATTGAAGTTATTCATCAGTGAACGGCTGGCGATCATTATGGCAGGAATTTATGCAATTATAGGTACAGTTATATTCAATGGACTTATTCCAGGGGCATTAAATATTGAAGCAGGAATTTATTTCTTCTTTTCCCAACTGGCAGGAATTATTTTCTTCCCGCAAGTGAAAGACCGTTTAGCTATTTTAAAGGCGGGATTGGGAATTATATTAGTGAATATCCTGACTGTATTACTATTTCTATTCTTGTCCTTTGAAAAATATACGTTAATTGACTTTTTCCTAAACTCAGCATACGGACTTGTTTCCGCATTCTTAGCTGCAGTGTTGACAATCGGTCTTTTACCGTTCTTTGAGACAGGTTTGGGTATCTTATCAGACACGAGATTGCTGCAGCTCTCAAGCCCGAATCAGCCCTTACTCAAGAAATTGCTAGTTGAAGCACCGGGCACTTACCACCATTCTGTCATGGTTGCGAACATTAGTGAGACGGCATGTGAGGCGATTGGTGCAAATGGATTGTTAGCAAGAGTCGGTGCGTATTATCATGATATTGGAAAAACCGTCCGTCCGCAGTTCTTTATTGAAAATCAGTTATCTAATCAGAACCCGCATGACCGGATGGATCCAAAAGAAAGTGCAAAAATAATCATTAGTCACCCTTATGATGGGGTAGAAATGTTGAAAGAGAACAAGTTACCGAAAGAAATTATTGAGATTGCAAAGTCACATCATGGAACTTCATTGCTCAAATTCTTCTATTATAAAGAGAAAGAGAAGAATCCAGATGTGCAGGAAGAGGAGTTCCGTTATCCTGGTCCCAAACCGCAATTGAAAGAGGCTGCTGTTGTCAGCATTTGTGACTCTGTAGAAGCTGCTGTGCGGTCGTTATCTGAGCCGACCGAAGAGAAAATTGAAGAGATTGTTGCAGCGATAATGAGTGATAAAATAGCGGATGGCCAATTGGATGAAAGTCCACTAACATTAACGGAATTAAAAGTCATTCAACGGACAATTTGTGATTCATTAAAAGGTTTTTTCCATTCAAGAATCCAGTATCCAAATAGGGAGGAAACATAATGCATATCGATTTTCATGATAAAACGAATTTATTACCAGCCGACCAGGTGGATCTATTGAAACGTCTATTGGAATTTGCTGCAAAGCGGGAGGGGGTCTCCAACGAAGCGGAGATGTCCGTTAATTTTGTCCATGATGGTGAAATCCAAGAATTAAACCGTAATTACCGGCAGAGGAACACACCGACAGACGTCATATCCTTTGCCATGCAGGACCGTGTGGATGGAGAGATGCATATCCAAGGAGTGGATATACCTATTATACTTGGCGATATCGTGATCTCCGTCGACCGGGCACAGGAACAAGCGGATGAGTATGGGCACACTCTAGAGCGGGAAATTGCTTTTCTGACCATCCATGGATTTTTGCACTTACTTGGCTACGATCATATGACAGAGACAGATGAAAAGGAAATGTTTGCGAAACAAAGAGAGATATTGAGTGAGTTTGGCATTGAAAGATAAGAGAGGAAAGGTCGGCTTTCATCATGCTTTTGCTGGAATCAGGGCCGTATTTAAATCGGAGTGGAACTTTCGTTTTCATGTAAGCACCATGGTACTGGTTCTTGCTGCTGGCTTACTATTCGAGCTGTCGCAGCTCGAATGGGCACTCATTATTATTGTAATCGGGCTGGTTCTTCTAACGGAACTTTTAAATACAGCGATCGAAAAATTGATTGATTATCTGCGACCGGAGATTCATCCCGATGCCCGCTTCATTAAAGATGCGGCTGCAGGTGCTGTTTTTGTCAGTTCCATTGTTGCTGTACTAGTCGGAGTAATTATTTTTCTCCCAAAACTCCTATCCATCTTCTAACGTACTCAGCTGATTACTTTCATTCAGCGTAGGTGTCTTTGCTCGTTTATTTAATTTGGTGCTCTAATCGCCGTTCAGTTGCCCGGCGGACGGATGCTTTCCACGGGCACGGCCTCAGCCTCCTCGGAAGAAGTTCGCTTCCTGCGGGGTCTTCGGACTCGTGCTTTTCCCGTAGGAGTCACCGTCCGCCGGGCAACTGAACTGGTAGAGAGCGTTATTATTAACGGAAACTATCCCAACTATGGTGAGAGTTCTAATTCCTTAAATGAAAAATAGTGCTCCAAATTGGACTTTTCCTAGGAGCAGTCCAGACACCTCGAGACTCCAGCAGGAGGATAGGCATAGGTGAGACCCCGCAGGGCGACAGCCCGAGGCAGACTAAGAACGCCACGTCCTGTGGCAACGTCTGCATTAGCACATCCTATGCGTCGAGGCTCACCAGCCGCCTGCGGAAAGCGAGAGGTGTCTGGACTGCGGACCTCCAGGAGAAGGTTGCACTTACGCTGAATGAAAGTGATTTATCCCCTGTCAATTCTTCGGAAGTTTTCAGAACCTTTGTCGAAAGTAGAAAAAGCGATTCGTTTTATAGTATGATAATAAAAAACAAGACATCTTGGAGGAAAAATTACATGAAATCCAATTATAAATCGGGCTTTATCGCGATTATTGGCAGACCGAATGTGGGAAAGTCTACATTCCTTAATCACGTAATCGGACAAAAAATTGCCATTATGAGTGATAAGCCACAAACAACAAGAAATAAAATACAGGGTGTACTTACAACCGATGATTATCAAATGGTGTTTATCGATACACCAGGTATCCATAAACCGAAACACCGCCTCGGAGATTTCATGATGAAAATTGCCGACAATACATTAAATGAAGTCGATGCAGTATTATTTATGATTAACGCAGACGAGGGTTATGGACGAGGGGATCAATTTATCATCGATCGTTTGGAAAACGTTAAAAGCCCTGTCTTTTTAATTATTAATAAAATTGATTTAGTTTCACCAGAATCTTTACTGGGTATTATTGATGAATATAGGCAAAAAGGTGATTTCCAGGAAATTATTCCAATTTCTGCACTTCAAGGGAATAATGTCAATCGCTTATTAACCGAATTACAGAATTATTTGCCGGAAGGACCACTTTATTATCCGCAAGATCAAATCACGGATCATCCAGAACGCTTTATTATTACAGAATTCATTCGGGAAAAAGCACTGCATCTTACGAGGGAAGAAGTGCCGCACTCCATCGCTGTCGCACTTGAAAACATGGAAAGACGAAAGGATGAAACCGTCTTTATTCAAGCGACAATCGTAACAGAAAGAAGTAGCCAAAAAGGTATTATTATCGGTAAGCAAGGTAGTATGCTAAAGAAAATCGGTCAAGAAGCCAGGAAAGATATTGAGCGTCTTCTCGGTTCGAAAGTATATTTAGAACTTTGGGTAAAAGTTAAAAAAGACTGGCGGAATAAGCAGAGCCAACTGCACGAATTAGGATTTAGACAAGATGAATATTAAACCATGGTAAAATTTAATACTTATTGTTTTCAGCTTCATGGTCAATCTAGAAATAGAAGCATTTTCAAAAGAAAAAATAGAAAGGCGGGGTTTCTTGTGCTTGATATTACGTGGAAAGTATTTAGTCAGACAGGAAACATTGAAACCTATTTATTATACAAAGAACTGGAAAATGTAGATAATGAAGAGAATGATGCAGATGAAGATGAATCAAATGAGATTGAGACAACCAAAATGTAACCTGGGATTATGAAAGGAAAAGAGCTGAACAGCTTTGCTTGAAAAAATTGAAGGGATTATTTTAAAGACGATTGATTATGGCGAAACGAATAAAATTATAACGATATTTAGTAAGAATATCGGGAAGTTCACCGCAATGGCAAGAGGGGCGAAGAAGCCTAGAAGCAGAATGGCTGCTGTGACGCAGCCATTCATTGCTGGTCAATTTTTTGTATATATCAATCCCGGTTTAAGTACAATTCGACAGGGGGAAATCTTAGAATCTTTTCGGCCACTGCGGGAAGATATTGAAAAAACAGCTTATACTGCTTATCTGATTGAACTGTCGGAGAAACTTCTTGATGATAAAACACCAGAGCCTTATTTATACGATCAGCTCTACCGTACGATGGAATGGATTGCGGAACACGATGAATATGATATCCCTATTTTGATGTATGAATTAAAAATATTTCAAAAAGGTGGCTTTGCGCCAACGCTTTCCCACTGTAGTAATTGTGGAAATAAAGAAGGACCTTATGCATTTTCAATAGGAGAAGGCGGCTTATTATGCAGACGATGTTTGTCGCTTGATGACCAAGCTGTCCAATTAACAGAAATACAGGTAAAATTATTGCAGATGTTTCAAGCAGTTGGGATCGAGCAAGTCGGTGAAATATCGGTGAAATTAGAAAACCGTCAGTTATTTAGGCGGCTTCTTGATGCCTATTATGACCGATTTGGTGGATATTTCTTGAAATCAAGGAGATTTTTGAATCAATTAGATCAGTTTAAAGGATGAACATTGACATTATCCGTTTTCTGGATTATGATGTTACATATTTACAAAATAATATTTCACATGTGTTGAAGGAGAAAGTACTTATCAATAATTCTTCTCAAGCGAGTCCAGGATGGTGTAAGCTGGATGAAGATTGAATAAGGAAGAGGCACTCCAGAGCATGATAATAAAGTGACTCAAGAAACTTGGGTAAATAGGGTGGAACCGCGGTATAAAAGCCGTCCCTATGCTTGTAATAGACTACAAGCATAGGGACGGCTTTTCTTATGATTAAAAGGAGTAAATGGAGGTACTGATAATGAATATTCAACAAATGATTCTAGAATTGCAAAAGCATTGGTCCGAGCAAAATTGTATTCTCGTCCAAGCTTATGATACGGAGAAAGGGGCAGGGACGATGTCACCGATGACGCTACTTCGGAGTCTCGGACCGGAACCGTGGAATGTTGCTTATGTGGAACCATCGCGAAGACCGGATGATGGCAGATATGGGGATAACCCTAACAGGCTGTATCAGCATCATCAGTTCCAAGTCATTATGAAACCATCACCTGATAATATTCAGGAACTATATTTGGAGTCATTAAAAAAGATTGGGATAGACCCACTGCAGCATGATATTCGTTTTGTAGAAGACAACTGGGAAAATCCTACGCTCGGTGCTGCTGGTTTAGGTTGGGAAGTATGGCTGGATGGAATGGAAATTACCCAATTTACCTATTTTCAGCAAATTGGTGGACTTGAAGCAAATCCGGTTTCAGTCGAACTGACATATGGAATAGAACGGTTAGCTTCATACATCCAGGATAAAGAAAATGTCTTTGATTTGGAGTGGACGGATGGTGTCACTGTAAGAGATATTTTTTATCAACCAGAGTTCGAACATTCGACATATACTTTTGAAGAATCGGATACAGCAATGCTGTTTGAATTATTTTCCATGTACGAGAACGAAGCAAAGCGGATTATGGAAAAAGGGCTTGTGTTTCCGGCGTATGATTATGTCTTGAAATGTTCGCACACCTTCAACTTACTTGATGCGCGAGGTGTTATCTCTGTAACAGAAAGAACAGGCTACATTACAAGGGTAAGGAATCTTGCGAGAGGTATTGCGAAAACATATGTACAAGAACGGGAAAGATTAGGCTTTCCAATGCTTCAGAAAGGGGAAGAAGTAAATGGCTAAACATGTTTTATTCGAGATAGGAATGGAAGAATTACCAGCTCGTTTTATAGATGACGCGGAGCTGCAATTAAAAGAAAAAACAGCCAAATGGCTAGAGGATTTAAGGATTGCGTATGACTCGATTACTTCTTTTTCCACCCCGCGTCGTTTAGCAGTACGAATTGAAAATATTGCTGACATGCAAACGACGATTGAAGAAGAGGCAAGAGGGCCAGCCCTAACCATTGCTAAAGACGAGAATGGAGAATGGACAAAGGCGGCAATAGGCTTTGCCAAAGGGCAGGGAAAAACGGTGGAAGACCTTGTGGAAAAAGAAGTAAACGGTAAAGCATATGTGTTTGTTACAAAAAGGATTGAGGGAAAAGCGACCAACGAACTGTTACCAGGGTTTAAAGATGTTATAACATCCATCTCGTTCAGTAATAATATGCGGTGGGGAACGAATACCTTGCGTTTTGCCAGACCGATTCGCTGGCTTGTTGCGTTGTATGGAAACGAAATTGTGCCATTTGAAATTACTAAAGTTGAAACGAGCAATGTCACTTACGGGCATCGTTTCCTTGGGAAGTCAGTGACTTTAGGTGATGCGATGGATTATGAGAAGAAATTAAAAGAAAACTTTGTTATAGCTGATGCCAAGGAACGGAAAGCACGTATCTTGGAAGGAATCGATGAACTGCAAAATGATCAATTTCAAGTGAGTGTTGATCAAGATTTGTTAGCCGAAGTGACTAACCTAGTCGAATACCCAACAGTCTTTAAAGGAGAATTCGAGGAAATGTTTCTTGATCTCCCGAGTGAAGTCCTAATTATCTCTATGAAGGAACACCAACGATACTTTCCAGTGAAGTCCAAAGAAGTGAAGTTGCTACCTTCGTTTATTGGAGTTAGAAATGGGGATGACACCGCTCTTGAAACAGTGATTCGAGGAAATGAAAAAGTATTACGCGCCCGGCTGCAAGACGCGGAGTTTTTCTATGACGAAGATCAAAAGAATACAATAGATCATCATTTAGAGAAATTATCACGCGTCGTTTTCCAAGAAAAACTAGGTACACTTGCTGAAAAGACGGAAAGAGTTACTGCTTTAACGGAACGGATTGCAGAAAATCTGAACTTGCCTGCTAATATGATAGAAGATGCCTCGCGGGCGGCAGAAATCAGTAAGTTTGATTTAATGACGAACATGGTTAATGAATTTACTGATTTACAAGGGATTATCGGTGAAATTTATGCCTTGAATTTAGGTGAGAAAGAAGCTGTAGCAGCAGCTATCCGAGAGCAGTATCTTCCAACACATGCAAATGGCGACCTTCCCGATTCAGAAATTGGGGCAATCCTTAGTGTTGCTGAGAAGATCGACACGATTGTCGGGATTATATCGGTCGGTAAGATCCCAACAGGGTCTCAAGACCCCTATGCGCTAAGAAGGCAAGCAATCGGCGTTTTACGTATTTTAGAAGCTGGAAAATGGGAAATGAAAGTAGAGGACCTCTTACAACTTGCCTATGACTTATACGATGAGCTAGAGATTGAAAAGATCAGTGATTATAAAGAGAAAATCCATGAATTCTTCAAGCTGCGTGCTTCTCATTTGTTAAAAGAAGCTGGAATAGAACAAGATGTTTTCCAAGCTGTCATGGATAAGGAAATGGGCAACTTTACTTATGCAATGGCTAAAGCTCGTCATTTATCGAAAAAACGTCATGAAGAAGCTTTTAAAGAAAAGGAAGAAGCGCTTGTTCGCATACTAAACCTTGCTGATAAAGCGGAAAATAATGAAATCAATCCACAGGCGTTTGAAACGGATTCGGAAAAAGCGTTATTCGAACAATTTGAGTTATCGCGTAAAGCATTTAGTGACCATGATAAAGCACACGATGCCGTGAAAGCATTTGAGCAACTGGAGGCATTAGCCGACCCAATCCATGAATTCTTTGACAATAATATGGTTATGGCAGATAATATGGAATTAAGGAATAATCGGTTAGCACTCGTTGCAGCTATTTCCAGTTTAATTTTAGACTATGCAGATCTTGCTCTAATTGAGTGGAAACAACATTTCTAAAAGCTTATAGTATAACATAATTCCTTTCCATCACCAAATAATGTATAATATATAGTGATTAGTATGTCCTATAGGTGGTGGGAAGATGGAATTATCGGATCGTCAAGAACAGATCATTGAGATTGTAAAACCAAATGGCCCGATAACGGGTGAGAAAATTGCGGAAAAATTAGGATTAACTAGGGCAACATTACGACCTGATCTTGCTATTCTAACGATGGCGGGGATTTTAGAAGCAAGACCCCGCGTCGGTTACTTTTTTACTGGAAAGACTGGGTCAGAGTTGCTCACTGAGAATATAAAAAAGTTGAAAGTTCAGGACTACCAGCAGATACCGGTTGCAATCAGGGAAGATGCTTCCGTCTATGATGCCATTACATCCATGTTTTTAGAAGATGTAGGTACGTTATTCGTTGTCGATGAACAGTCATGCCTAACAGGTGTTCTTTCCAGAAAAGATTTGCTGCGGGCAAGTTTGGGGCAACAGCATTTAAGCGGCGTACCTGTCCACATCATCATGACTAGGATGCCGAATATTACGGTCTGTAGGAAAAATGATTCCTTAATCGAAGCAGCACAAAAGTTGATCAATAAGCAAATTGATGGACTTCCAGTAGTAAAAGATACGGAAGCCGGACTTGAAGTTATTGGGAGAATAACAAAAACGTCAATGACGAAAGCACTAGTGGAATTAACAATGGATGAACGTTTTGATTGAATATAAGGGGGAAGAAAATGAGTACGAAACCGACCGTATTTATTTTATCGGATTCAGTTGGAGAAACAGCGGAACTTGTAGTAAAAGCGGGATTAAGTCAATTTAACGGGGATTATAAAATTATCCGCATTCCTTACGTTGAAGATCGGGGGACAATTCAGGAATACATACAAATTGCGAAAGAACAGCAAGGGATGATCGGATTCACTTTAGTCGATCCGGAACTCAGAAGTTATTTAAACGAAGAAGCGGAACGCGTTGGTGTTGAGGCAATTGATATAATGGGACCTGCGATGGACGCGATGGAGAAATACTTTAAAAAAGAACCTCGCTTAGAACCCGGTCTCGTACATAAGCTTGATGAAGATTATTTCAAACGGGTAGAAGCAATAGAATTTGCTGTGAAGTATGATGATGGAAGAGACCCAAGAGGAATTGCGCGAGCTGATATTATCCTAGTCGGAATTTCGCGGACTTCAAAGACTCCGTTATCTCAATATCTTGCTAATAAACGGATAAAAGTAGCGAACGTTCCGATTGTTCCAGAAGTCGAGCCACCTGAAGAGTTATTTGAAGTAGCAAAAGATAAATGTATTGGTCTCCGCATCAGTCCGGAGAAATTAAATGAAATTAGGAAAGAAAGGTTAAAAGCCCTTGGACTTGGTAATCAAGCAACCTATGCAACAATTAAACGAATTAACCAGGAACTGGAATACTTTGATAAAGTAATTGAAAAAATTAATTGTGAAGTAATTGATGTATCAAATAAGGCAGTGGAAGAAACCGCAAATATTATTTTACACATGATCAAAAATAAAGCGGAAAATAACTAAAATTCCTTAAAAGTCAAAAAAGGTTGGGTTTTCACCCAGCTTTTTTCCTGTTTTAATAAAAATGAGCAAACGAATAGAAATATTTGTCTAGATGTATTATAATAATTTTTCGTGCAAACCTAGTATTATTACTTAAAATATGCGGAGTTATATTCAGAAAAAAAAACATTCATTAAAAAGCAGGAATCTGCCCCCTGCTTATCGAAATTAAGAGTAAAGAAAAAGGCAAAATTAATTTTTTGGCGAAAACTGCATAGAATTCCAGCATTTTTATTTTCTTCATTCAGGAAAATAATGGTGGGGAGGTTAATATCATCATAGAGGTGAGCAGATACAGACAAAATAAGTGTGCTGCACTAAATCTGTATAATTAACAGTTCACTGTTTTTTTACGGTTTTATGAAGAAAAATGTCGTTTTTTGAAGGAGTTTCTAGATTTATCACGAATAAATAGAATATGGTGATTGAGTTGAGTCAAATACCAGAAGAAGTAATAGAAGAAGTAAGAAAAGCCAATAATATTGTGGATGTTGTTGGAGAATATGTACAACTAAAGAAACAAGGAAGGAATTACTTCGGTCTTTGTCCCTTCCATGGTGAAAAGACACCATCCTTCTCGGTCACACAGGATAAACAAATTTTTCACTGTTTTGGATGTGGAAAAGGTGGAAATGTCGTGACATTTTTAATGGAAATAGAAAGTTTTTCATTTTTTGAAGCAATGGAGGTGCTGGCCGGTCGCGCAGGAATCAGCCTTCCTACGACAGGAAATGAGAATAGGTCTTCCTATTCCGACGAAAACCAGCGGATACTGGAGGCTTCTGAATGGTTAACAAAGCTTTATCATCATTTACTCCGCTATACGAAGGACGGTAAGGAAGGATATAACTATTTCCAAGATCGGTCAATCCAAGATGAAACAATTGATGTCTTTCAACTAGGATTTGCTCCGAATACTAAAGATTTCATTGTGGAATTTCTTGAAAAGAAGGGCTTCAATAAGCAATTACTTATCAAAGCAGGGCTTGTTTCGGAAAGGGATGATGGAACTGTTACGGACCGGTTCCAGGGGCGGGTTATTTTCCCGATACGGAATCACCTCGGTAAGACAGTTGCCTTCGGTGGACGAGCTATTCACGATCAAGGACCGAAATATTTAAACAGTCCGGAGAGCGAATTATTCCAGAAAGGAAGGCTGCTTTATAATTTCGATCTGGCAAAAAGACATATTCGGAAAGAAAATGAAGTAATATTGTTTGAAGGGTATATGGATGTAATTGCAGCTTACCAGGCAGGAATAAAAAATGTTGTAGCTACATTAGGGACAGCGCTCTCGGAATCTCAAGCGAAAATGCTTAGAAGGTACGTCAATGATGTCATTATTTGTTATGACGGAGACGATGCTGGTCAAGAAGCAAGTTTTAAGGCAGCTGCAACTCTACGCCAAGCTAGTTGTAAGGTCAAAGTCGCTTATTTAAAGGACGGAAGTGATCCAGATACCTTTATTGAAAGACACGGCGGCGAAGCATTCCAAGACCAAATCTTACGCGCAAGTGATACGTATATGACGTTTTTAATGCGTTATTATAAAAAAGATTATAATCTTAGCCTAGAAGCCGATAAGCTGAATTACATCCAAAAGGTTTTAAAAGAGCTGTCTATGGTTGAAAGCTCATTAGAAAGGGAATATTATTTACAGGAGCTAAGCAAGGACTTCTCGATGTCTCTCGATGTTCTAAAAGAAGAATTAGAGACAATTCAAGCAAAATATGGGAATCAGCCGGATAAGACAACCGAGAACAGATATACTAGTAATACTGTTATTTTGCCCAAGAAGCGGAAACTATTACCAGCATATCAAAATGCAGAAAGAAAAATTATTTACTATATGATGCAGAACGATTGGGTGGCTAACCGTGTTCAAGAAGAACTCGGGGCAAACTTTAGAGTTGATGATCATAAAATAATTGTTACTTATCTTTATGCTTTCTATGAAGATGGAAACAAACCTGATATAAGTAAATTCCTCGAAAGTATAAATGATGATAGATTGAAACAGCTCATCTCGGAGATAGCTATGTCCCCTGAGGTGGATGAAATTAGTGAGGAGGCGCTCGGTGATTATATTCGAATGGTTGAAACCGAATCAAGTAATAAAAGTGTAATCCAATCTTTAAAAGAACAGTTAAAGGTAGCAGAACAGCAAAGTGATCCGATAAAGGCGGCTCAAATTGCCGAAGAAATTTTACAGATTCAAAGAAAGCTGAAACATTAATGTTAATGGAATTTTAATTTGTTGGAAGGAGGGGGACTCATGACCGATAAAAAGCCTACTCAAACAAAAGAAACTGAAATGACTTTAGAGATGGCTAAGGATAATTTAGTCGAAATTGGTAAGAAACGCGGTACATTAGCCTATGAAGAGGTGGCTGACCGACTTGCTAATTTCGAAATTGAATCCGATGAGATGGAGGAGTTCTACGAATACCTGAATGAACAAGGGATTGAAGTAATTGGAGAATCTGAGGATGATCCAAATATGCAGAAAATAGCAAAGGAAGAAGAAATAGATACGGATGACTTAAGTGTCCCTTTAGGAATTAAAATAAATGATCCAGTTCGTATGTATTTAAAAGAAATTGGAAGGGTGAACCTTCTATCTGCAGCTGAAGAAATTGAGCTTGCATCCCGTATTGAACAAGGTGACGAGGAGGCTAAGCGGAGACTGTCAGAGGCAAACTTGCGTCTTGTTGTAAGTATAGCAAAACGCTATGTTGGCCGGGGTATGCTGTTTTTGGACTTAATCCAGGAAGGGAACATGGGGCTTCTTAAAGCCGTCGAAAAGTTCGATTACCGAAAAGGTTTTAAGTTCAGTACGTATGCAACTTGGTGGATTCGTCAGGCAATTACACGGGCGATCGCTGACCAAGCTAGAACAATCCGGATTCCTGTTCATATGGTGGAGACGATCAACAAGCTTATCCGTGTCCAGCGTTCACTGCTTCAGGACTTAGGAAGAGAACCAACTCCTGAAGAAATAGGAGAGGAAATGGAACTATCACCAGATAAGGTGAGAGATATCCTAAAAATCGCTCAAGAACCAGTTTCACTTGAAACGCCAATTGGGGAAGAAGATGATTCCCATTTAGGCGATTTTATTGAAGACCAGGAAGCTATATCTCCATCTGATCATGCAGCTTATGAATTACTGAAGGAGCAGCTGGAAGATGTACTTGATACTTTAACAGATCGTGAAGAAAATGTACTGCGTCTGCGTTTCGGTCTTGATGACGGTCGTACAAGAACACTTGAAGAAGTTGGTAAAGTGTTCGGTGTAACTCGCGAGCGTATTCGTCAAATTGAAGCGAAAGCATTGAGAAAGCTGCGTCACCCTAGCCGCAGCAAGCGCTTGAAAGACTTCTTAGACTAAGACTATAATCCAGTCATTGTTTACACGATGACAAACGTGTAAACAATGACTATTAAATGACTATTTTACAGTATGGAAACAGGCTCTAAACAAAGATGCTGCCTCATTGAACGATCCTATAAAAAATGGGGTGATTACAGGTGGAGCACGAGCGTAAGATAACAATCATCAATGAAATTGAATACTGGAAACAACATAAACTACTGCCAGAGCATTACTGCGATTTCTTGCTTGCTTTATACACGGAAGGTGAAGAAGCAACAACCATCGAACAACAGAGGAAGGGTACTTCTTTTACGAAGGTGGTAGAGCGCTTTCAAATAGCTTTACTTTACCTGTTACTTCCCTTCTCGTTTATTGTCATCTATTTTACTGAATTTCATGTTAATTTGCAACTAGTTATTTTATTTTTGCTACTTAGCTATTCAGTTGCGGTTGCTATCTATTATAAAAATAAGCGAGCTGTATATTTTCATTCAGCTTTTATCATCAGTCTATTCCTGGGTTTATTACTCAGTTTATCAATAAGTAACTTATGGTTTATCCAACCAATCGCGGCTGCTTTAGTTATCGTATGTAATTTCATATTCTGGATTTTCGCGGGTTATAAATTAAAGAGTAAGTATATCGCTTTTATAGGTGCTTTAGGCGTAATATTTGTTTTTTTGTATTATTTTCTTTGGAATTAATATCATTTCCCTTTAAAATTGACACATTATAGAGTAAACTATATATAGTCTTTTATAGATAGAAAAGGGAATACATAAGGAGGCAATTAAATGAAGAATGCAGTAGTACCATACGCACTTATTGCTGTATTAGGAATTGTTGCTGTCATCATCATTTCAGTTATCGGCTTAAATAACCAAGCGGAAATTGCTGAAGGCGAAGACGAAGGTGAAGAAACAGAACAGGTTGAAAACGGTGGAGAAGAGGGCGGTGAAACAGCTGGTGGTGACGCCGATGAGATTTTCCAGAATAACTGTGCAATGTGTCACGGTGCAGACCTTACTGGTGGAGGCGGACCAGATTTAACAGCTGTAGGTGCATCTTATTCAGCGGATGACATAAAAGAAATAATTCAAAATGGTAAAGGCGCAATGCCACCAGTACAAGCAGTGCAAGGCGAAGAACTCGATGCCCTTGCAGAATGGTTGAGTGAAAAACAGTAATATCTATAAAAGGAAAAGACGAGCTTTCTGCTAGAACAGAAAGCTTTTCTTTTTCAAAAGGAGTAAGGGATGAAACAATTAAACTTTAAACTTTCCAAACGTTTAATTGATGTGGCAAATTTTTTACCAACAGGTGCGACATTTGCCGATATAGGATCAGATCATGCGTATTTACCTTGCTATGTGTGCTCGCATGACCCTACTGCAACCGCAATTGCTGGTGAAGTAAACCAGGGTCCATTTGATAGCGCACAAGCGAATGTCCGGCTGCATGGATTGGCGGGGCGTATTACAGTCCGGCTTGGCGACGGTCTAGATGTTGTAAGAGAGGCCGACGATATCCAGCAAGTGGTCATCGCAGGCATGGGCGGAGGATTAATCAAACAAATTTTATCGGATGGAAAAGATAAGCTTGATACGGTTAACCGTATGATTTTACAACCGAATGTCGATGCGAGAAAGGTAAGAATTTGGCTGCATCAAGAAGGCTTCTTATTGACAGAAGAGCGGATTATGGAGGAGAATGGCCATATTTATGAAATTCTTGTCGCAGATCGGGAAGGTAGTGACCCGTATAAAGACGAGATTATGGATAAACAATTTTTATTAGGTCCGTATTTATTAAAGGATAAATCTCCTGTATTTTATAAAAAATGGCGCAAAGAAGCGGATAAATTAAGCCTTATCATCACACAGATGGAGCAGGCGAACAACCCCGATTTAAAACGGATTAACCAATTTAAACGGGAATTAATTTGGATGGAGGAGGAATTAGTCCATGAGCAAAAAAATCATAGTAAAAACAATTTTTGAAGCACTAGAGGAGCTCGCTCCAATAGAGAAAGCTTATTCATGGGATAATGTTGGTCTACAAATTGGTTCCGCTAATCAAAAAGCAAGCAAAATTATGATTACGCTAGACGTACTTGAATCAGTTGTAGATGAAGCAATTGCAAAAAATGTCGATGTTATTATTGCCCACCACCCCCTATTATTTAAACCGCTGAAACAAATTAATTTTGATACTCCAGAAGGTCGGGTCATCACGAAACTGATTCGGCATAATATTACGGTCTATGCGTCCCACACGAATTTAGATGTTGTAAAAGGTGGAGTAAATGATATGTTGGCTGAACAATTGGAAATACGAAAAGGGAAGCCACTTGTTCAAATTGGTACGGAAAAGCTATATAAGTACGCAGTTCACGTTCCCGTTAGCCATCGAGAAACAATCAAGCAGGTGATTGGTGACGCTGGTGGCGGCGAACAGGGTGATTATACTCACTGTTCCTTTGAAATAGAAGGAACTGGCTCATTTAAGCCGGGATCACAAGCCGATCCATTCATAGGTGAAATCGGGGAGATTGCAAAGGTTGAAGAAGTAAAAGTTGAAGCACTTGTACCAGAACATTCTCTTAAGCGAGTTATAGCAGCCGTTCTGGAGGAACATCCTTATGAAGAACCAGCTTATGACATTATCGAATTAACCAATCCCGGTGCAAGCTTTGGACTCGGTCGAATCGGTGAAGTGAAAAATCAAACGAATCTCCAGCAATATGCAGAAGAAGTGAAAGAAAAGTTAGGTTTATCGCATGTTCGAGTTGTTGGAGATTTACAAAAGAATGTTAAAAAAGCGGCTGTAATTGGCGGCAGCGGGGAAAAGTATATTCACGCAGCGAAACGTGCCGGTGCAGACGTTTATATTACAGGGGATGTAGGTTTCCACCAAGCACAGATCGCGATGGAAATGGGACTTGCAATGATTGATGCCGGTCACTATATTGAATCTGTAATGAAAGATAGTGTTAAGGACTATTTAAAACAGAAATTAACAGAATTTGATGTAGAAATTATTACATCCGAACGTAATACCGACCCATTCCAATATTTATAACGGAATGAAGTTAACGGTAAAAAGGAGTACGACTATGACAAAAACTACATTTCAATCCTTAGGCATGCATCCTGCATTAATGGATGTCGTCCAGAAGTTGCAATTTAACCATCCAACTGAAATACAAGAAAAGGTCATTCCGCCGATTCTAAATGGGCAAAGTGTGATTGGTCAGTCGCGAACAGGATCAGGAAAGTCACATGCTTTTCTTCTGCCCCTATTTAATCAACTGGATTCAAGTAAAAGGGAAGTCCAATTTGTCATCACAGCCCCGACGAGGGAGCTTGCTATTCAGTTACATGATGAGGTTAAAAAAATAATCCATTATGCAGATAAAGACGGGATCTGGATAAGTAAGTTGCTCATTGGTGGAACGGATAAACAGAAAATGATGGAGAAATTAAAAACACCACCTCATATTATCGTTGGAACTCCCGGGCGGATTCTCGATATGGTGAAATCGGAAAGTTTATCGATTTATTCAGCGAAATCATTTGTCGTGGATGAGGCAGATTTAATGCTTGACTTAGGGTTTATTCAAGATGTCGACCAACTGCTTGTTCGGTCAAAACAGGATATTCAATTACTAGTATTTTCTGCTACAATTCCTGAAAGGCTGCGACATTTCTTTCAAAAGTATTTGGACCAACCAGTTTATGTTAAAATTGAAGAACATTTCTCACCTGAATTGATGGAACATCAATTTATTGCTGTAAAACATCGCGATAAGGGAGAAGTTATTCGTGATATTTCAAAAGTAATCCAACCATACCTCGCTTTAGTATTTACAAATGGCAAAGCAGAAGCAGACGCATTATTGGATAGCTTGCTACGTCACGGCTTAAATGCTGGTATTATTCATGGTGGTTTATCACCGCGTGAAAGAAAACGTGTATTAAAAGAAATCCAAAATTTACGTTATGAATATGTCGTTGCAACTGATCTTGCCTCAAGAGGGATTGACATAAAAGGTGTGAGTCATGTTATTAATGCTGACTTACCGAAAGAGGAAGCATTTTATATTCACCGCGTCGGCCGAACTGCAAGGGCGGGTCTGGAAGGTACAGCAATCAGTTTATACACCGAAGAAGATTTTGGTCTGATTGAGAACCTAGAGAAAAAAGGGTTGCAAATAACGTATATTGATGTTAAAGATAAGGAGTTCGTTACCGCAAAACCTTGGAATACACGAAAGTTAAGAAAAAACCAAGCGTCTGCGATTGAAAAAGAAGCATGGAAACGTGTCAAGAAAGCAAAGAAGGTTAAACCAGGTTATAAAAAGAAACAAAAACAAGAACAGGAAAATATAAAGAGAAAATTAGCTGCAAAAAAATATAACAAAAGAAAATAATCAGGAGAGGTGTACGTTTTGTTGAAGATTGGATCGCATGTATCAATGAGTGGCAAAAAAATGCTGTTAGGCTCTAGTGAGGAAGCTGTTTCATACGGAGCAAATACGTTTATGATTTATACAGGTGCCCCTCAGAATACGAGAAGAAAACCACTTGAAGAATTAAATATAGAAAAAGGAAAAGAACATATGAAGGAGCATGGGATTACAGATATTATTGTCCATGCCCCGTATATTATTAATATCGGCAATACGCAAAAACCAGCAACATTTGAACTTGGAGTAAATTTTCTAAGAAGTGAAATGGAGCGTACGGAAGTAATCGGAGCGAAACAAATCGTCCTGCATCCCGGGGCTCATGTCGGTTCAGGGGAAGACGCCGGTATTAAAAGAATTATTGAAGGTCTGAATGAAGTGTTGACAAGAGAACACGAAGTGCAAATCGCATTAGAAACGATGGCAGGAAAAGGTTCGGAAATCGGGAAGACATTCGAGGAACTGGCAAGAATTATTGACGGGGTCACATTTAATGAAAAACTTTCGGTATGTATGGATACATGTCACATTCATGACGCTGGTTATGACATTGTCAATGACTTTGACGGTGTATTGAATGAATTTGATAAAACCATTGGAGTTGACCGTATTAAGGTTGTTCATGTCAATGACAGTAAAAATCCAAAAGGCGCAAGAAAAGACCGTCATGAAAACATCGGTTTCGGCCATATAGGCTTCGAACCATTACATTACATCATTAATCATCCACAGCTGAAAGAACTGCCAAAAATTCTCGAAACACCATATGTAGGGGAAGACAAGAAAAATAAAAAAGCGCCATATAAACACGAAATTGAAATGATAAAAGACGGTAATTTCAATGCGGATTTAAAAGAAATTATTATGCAATAAATAGACCGGGGCATAACTACACGATATGGATTAAATAACGAACAGATCTACTCACCGGCCGCCTGCGAAAACGGGCGCCGGTGAGAATCATGATGATAAGTTCTGATGTTTACCATACACTAAAGTTATGACCCGTTTTTTTATTGAAATAAATGTTCTAGTCCATAGCTCTTAATAAGCTGTTCAAATAAAGCTCTTGCCTTTTGTGCAGTCTGGGGATTCGTAATTGCCGCTATTTTATCATGCGCTTCATCGATTCCTTTTTTTGAAAAAATATCAATATCATTTGTTTGGATATAATGGATAATTTTTGTTGCTTCATCCCTTGTTAACGAAAATCCGTATTGATCCGCATAATGTAAAATCTCTCCGGCTGTTAACTGTCTCAGCTTCGTTTTCACCATTTCTTTAATAAAAAATGACATCAGATTCCTCCTTTATTTATTGTGTCATACATAAGCTATGCAAAGCAGGTTCCAATCTTGCCAGTTAATAACATCATAAGTGTGGCCAGACTCCATAAACTAACGGTGAACACGATGAAAAGGAGGCAAAATAAAATGGATGATGATAAACGCAATATCCAACCAGCACCACATCGCGGCGGTGAAGACAGATATAGAAAGCGCCATGATGAAGAATTTGCTGAAGAGTTCGCAATGGATGATGCCGATGCCCGTCATGATGATGACGTTATCAGTACGTACGGGTGGATTGGTATTGTTCTATCCTTACTTTCCTTTTTGGTTTGGCCAGTCTTTTTTGGAGCGGTAGGTATCATCCTAGGCTTCGTTTCCCGGAGCAAGGGTGCTGATACACTAGGTAATATCGCAATCGGTATTGGGGCACTATCCATTATCCTGCGTATATTTATGTAGATAGGAGAGAGGTTGTTCACTCAACCTCTCTCTTGTTGTTTTTGCGGTTCATTGTATAATGGAAAGTAATAGAAAGAATTAGGTAGAAGTGACTCTGTATCAACACCTGGATTCAACTTTTCAAAATCATTGATAACTTGTTGGACATCTAAATAATCCAATTCATTAATTTCTTCTGTGACCGATAATACGGTATCTCCATGCTTGATTTTAATATGGGCAATTCCGGTATCTTTATCCTCTTGTACTTTTACAACGCTCTCTTCTTTCAGTGGTTGTTGTTTGGATAAATCATCAATGACACTTATTATCACTAAGATAAATAGTAATAATAAGGATAAACGTTTAGATGTTGACATAGTTTTCTCCTTTTTTCCACAGTAATCATCCCTAAAACTTCCAGTTCAGATGAGTCACTCATGATTTGCTCAACTAATCAGTGGAATGAAGCATTCTTCTGATTAAAGTTTTTTTATGAAACAAAATTTATACTTAATCCGTAGATATAAATGAAAGGGGAAATTATTATGGGCATATTTGATCTTGAATGGATTGGATTAGTTATTACATTCTTAGGAACGCTATTCCTTATTGGAGAAGTACTCGTTAATATGCGAGGTCTGTTTGCATTGTTGGGAATTGGCTTTATTACCGTTTATTTTAGTGCCTATGTTGGAACAGAATCCGTTATACTTATGATTATTATTTATTTTGTTGGTTTAGTACTAATTATTATAGATGGGAAATTACTAAATGATGGTACGCTTTCAACGATTGGGCTTGTAGCTATGCTAACCTCAGTCGGTGTAGCCGCTCCTAGTTTAACTGCTGCTCTATTTGCCATCATTGGTGTTGTGTTAGGTGCCGCTTGCTCGTTCTTTTTCCTGAAAGTGTTTAAGCGAAGGGAAATGTGGACCAAAATTGCTCTCAAAGATCAGCTCAGCAAAGAGGCTGGTTATAACTCGATGAATATGGAATATGAAAAATTAGTCGGAGAAAAGGGAGTTGCACTTAATGATTTACGACCAGTGGGAACAGTACGAATCAATGGAAAAGATTATAGTGCCCAGTCGGAGGGGAAATGGATCTCAAAAGATACAGAAGTAACTGTTGTTAAAGTAGATGGTACAAAGATACAGGTTGAAGAAATTGTATAGAACAATTGCTAATGCTTGCCTAATTAGGTAAAGCATTATTTTTTTGTCTTTTTGACATAAAGTTGTTCGTTAAGGGTAAAAACTACATTATAAAAGAGCGTTTGTAAAAAGTATGTAAATTTTATTAAAAAGGCTTTACAAATCATGGACTAAAATTAATAATAGATAAGTATGCGAATTTCAGGCTTGAAAGGATGAAAATAATTGGATATTGATGTGCAATCGCTCATATTTGATTTTATCGGCGGTATAGGAATATTCCTCCTCGGTATCAAATTCATGGGAGATGGACTTCAGCGTTCTGCTGGAGATAGATTAAGGGATATACTGGATCGATTCACAAGCAATCCATTTCTCGGTGTTTTAGCGGGGATTGTCGTCACGCTATTAATTCAGAGCAGTTCAGGAACAACGGTGCTTACTGTTGGTCTTGTCAGTGCCGGCTTTATGACGCTAAGACAAGCAATCGGTGTCATTATGGGAGCGAATATCGGAACGACAGCAACTGCGTTTATTATCGGGATTGACATAGGGGAATATGCCTTGCCAATTCTCGCTGTCGGTAGTTTCTTAATTTTCTTCTTTAGTAACCAAAAAGTAACTGCCATTGGACAAGCTCTCTTTGGATTTGGAGCTCTATTCTTCGGACTTGAATTAATGAGTAGTGGAATGAGCCCACTGCGTACACTTGATTCTTTCCATGAATTAACTGTCAGTATGAGTGAAACACCAATCCTCGGTGTTGTAATTGGAACAGTATTTACAATGGTTGTTCAAAGTTCTACTGCAACGATTGGGATCTTGCAAGGACTAATGTCAGAAGGGGCAATCAAGCTTGATGCAGCAATACCGGTTTTACTAGGTGATAATTTAGGAACAACGATTACTGCAATTATTGCTTCATTAGGGGCTTCGATTGCCGCTAAGCGAGCTGCATTAACACATGTGGTCTTCAATATTATCGGGGTAGTTATATTTATGATCTTATTAAGTCCGTTTATTTCTTTTGTAACTTATTTGCAAGAACAACTATCCTTGAACCCATCCATGACAATTGCGGTCGCACATGGTTCTTATAATATTATGAATACAGCAATTCAATTCTCGTTCATCGGTGCATTAGCATGGATTGTTACGAAATTGATTCCTGGAGAAGATATGGTTATTGAATATAAACCACAGCATTTAGATCCAATTGTTATTAATAAATCTTCTTCACTTGCACTCGAACAGGCAAAATTAGAAGTATTACGTATGGGGGACTTTGCATATAAAGGCTTGGAAGAAACGTTGAAATATGCTCAAACATTAGATACAAAACATTCGGAAATGGCAAGTCAAGTTGAAGGTGCAATTAATAACTTGGATCGCAAAATAACCGAATATCTTGTCGCTATCTCTGCAGAATCTATGACGAAGTGGGAAAGGGATAAACATACTCTCTTAATGGATAGTGTGCGCGATATTGAACGAATTGGCGACCACTTTGAAAACATCACTGAGTTGATTGACTATCGAATATCCAATAAGGTTGATTTAACGGATCAGGCAATGGATGACTTAAACAGTATGTTCGATTTAACTTTATTAACGGTGAAACAATCTATTGAATGTTTAGACAATCGTGATAAAGAATTAGCACTCGAAGTAATTCGTAAAGAGGAACAAATTGACCAGATGGAAAGAAAATACCGGAAGCGACATATTATCCGAGTGAATGAAGGATTATGTACTGCGTCTGCGGGAATTGTTTTTGTCGATATTTTAAGTAACTTAGAGCGTATCGGCGACCATGCGGTTAATATTGTAGAAGAAATTTTAGAACAACAATAAACTATTGAGGGGAAAGAAATAATATCTTTTCCCTTTTCAATTGATAAAGCAGAGTTTAACATGATGTATGATAAATTAGACAAATTAAAAGTAAATATTTTACCAGGTCGCTCGAGAGAGAAAAGAGGTAAGAAATCCATTTATTCTACAGACCCTGATGAGCACAAATTTGAATAAGGGGGCTTTTCCGTGAAAAGAATAGCTATTATCGGCTCTGCTGGAGCTGGGAAATCTACTTTTGCCAGACAATTAAGCACAAAACTAAATATTGAAGTCTATCATTTAGATGCTATTCTTTGGAAGCCAAATTGGACAGGTACCCCTAAGGATGAACGTTCCATCTTTAAATCGCACGGAAAAATTATCTTGCCTTTGGTGCTTGTGAAAGACGGTGTCTGGAGTTTGTCAGGAAACCGACAAAATATGAAATACAAGCCCCAAATAAAGTAGCTATTTACAAACTAGTCGAGAATACCTGTGATTTCAACTGTGGAATGAAGGGCATACTATATTAGGCAAAGAATTTAAATTAAAGTAAACAAGTTCGTTAAAATAAATGCATTTTCGGATAGAATGTTGTATAATGAAAACCTATGACTTGTAAACTTAATGTCGAATGAACACGAACAATTCATCAAAAAATTTCTTTGAAGAAAAAGTATTGCAAAAGGGCAATAAAAGTGTTGACATTTTTTCTAGGACATGGTAAATTATATCTTGTTGGTTAATCCACAGCAATTTATTCCACAGTAGCTCAGTGGTAGAGCAATCGGCTGTTAACCGATCGGTCGTAGGTTCGAATCCTACCTGTGGAGCCATGGCGGCGTAGCTCAGCTGGCGAGAGCGTACGGTTCATACCCGTGAGGTCGTGGGTTCGATCCCCTCCGCCGCTATACTAGGTTACAGTGTGCAAGCTGTACACTGTAACCCATTTAAATCATGAAATGTGCAGAGCTACATCTTTTACCGATGGCGGTCGTGGCGAAGTGGTTAACGCACCGGATTGTGGCTCCGGCATCCGTGGGTTCGATCCCCACCGATCGCCCCATCAATATATCATATGAACGGACCCTTAGCTCAGTTGGTTAGAGCTATCGGCTCATAACCGATCGGTCGCAGGTTCGAATCCTGCAGGGTCCACCATTTTGTTTAAGTTTAATAGTTGGAGGTATACCCAAGTCTGGCTGAAGGGGTCGGTCTTGAAAACCGAGAGGCGGGTCAAACCGCGCGGGGGTTCGAATCCCTCTACCTCCTCCATTTACATATCTTGTAAATAAATAGAAAAAATAGGCTCGGTAGCTCAGTCGGTAGAGCATAGCGTAAACATCCTCGAACTACTCCATTGTAGCTATGCGAGGAGTGCAACTTCACCGAATCAGCTTGCAACACGACGAGCAACTTCTTCGTTGACTATGCTTCGAAGCATAGCAAGAAATAAACACACTTAAAAGAAAACGACCACATCATATGGCTCGGTAGCTCAGTCGGTAGAGCAACGGACTGAAAATCCGTGTGTCGGCGGTTCGATTCCGTTCCGAGCCACCATTGTTCAAACAAGCAAACATGCTTGTTTTTTTATGCCCCCACCTTTGTACAACTCGATCCTTCTTAGTATAAAATAAAAGATTTACTTTCTATGAAGCATAAAATTTGCAACAAATATAAAGCTTTGATAATCTACAATTACAGGTAAGATAATATTAAGGGAGGAAGATTTTTATGGCAAAATTTGAACTACCAGAATTACCATATGCATATGATGCATTGGAAAAGTCTATTGACAAAGAGACGATGAACATTCACCATACGAAACACCACAACACGTACGTTACAAACCTTAATAACGCATTAGAGGGTCATGCTGACTTACAGGAGAAATCACTGGAAGAGCTAATCAGTAACCTTGACGCTGTACCTGAAAGCATCCGTACCGCTGTTCGCAATAATGGTGGGGGACATGCTAACCATAGCCTGTTTTGGGAAATCTTGTCACCAAACGGAGGCGGAGAACCGACTGGCGAATTAGCGGATAAAATCAATGCTAAATTTGGCAGTTTCGACAAATTTAAAGAAGAATTCAAAACTGCAGCGACTGGCCGTTTCGGTTCAGGTTGGGCATGGCTAGTAGTTGATAACGGCGAACTTGAAATCACAAGTACGCCAAACCAAGACTCTCCATTAATGGAAGGTAAGACTCCTATTTTAGGATTAGACGTTTGGGAGCATGCTTACTACTTGAGATATCAAAACAAGCGCCCTGATTACATTGATTCCTTCTGGGATGTAGTAAACTGGGATGAAGTTGCTAAGCGCTATAACGAAGCAAAATAATTATTCCATTACAGAAAACGTGAAGAAAATCAATCTTCACGTTTTTCTTTTGTCTTAATGGACTTCACCCTGACTTAACAACGATAAATTGCTAATAAATAACGAAATACATAAGGTTTTATGGTAGAATATAAGAGCAGATATTTCAGCATTACGAAAAATGAGGGGGCGTATAATGAAGGAAAAAAAGAAAAAAAGAGCACAGCTTCCCTTTCGAACAAATATAATCTTTTTCATCGTGTTCTTATTATTTTCAATGCTGATTTTTCAACTAGGTGTCGTGCAAATCCTGAATGGAGAAGAATTCCAAGAGGAAATTGACAAAACGATTCAAGATACGACTAAAATCCCGGTACCTCGGGGAAAAATATATGACAGAAATGAAAATTTAGTTGTTGATAATAAGGCGCTATATTCCATTACGTATACACCTCCCAAAGGTGTGCAGCCACAGGATCGTTTAGACCTCGCGGAAAAGTTAGCGAAGTTTATTTCGATGGACAGCAAAGAAGAGCTTAACAAAATAACAGATCGGGATAAGCGCGAATATGTCTATCTGAAAGATTTGGCAAAAAACGAAGGTAAATCAGCTGATGAAAGGGAAGAAACATACGAGGACTTGTTACCGGAAGAAAAAACGAAGGACATGTCCAACGCAGAAATTTACCAAGAGGTTTTAAAATCCATTCCAGATGAGCATGTGGCAGATAATAATTTTACAAAAGAAGAACTCGAAGTGATCCGGATTAAAAAAGAACTGGATAAAGCTTACTCCTTAACGCCGCAAATTATTAAAAATGAGGATGTTACACCGGAAGAATATGCACTCGTCTCAGAAAATCTTGACCAATTGCCAGGAATCAATGCAACAACAGACTGGGATCGTGAGTATATGTATGGCTCTACAATTCGAAGTCTTCTAGGAAGTATCAGTACCCATCAAACCGGGATCCCAGCAGAAAATATGCAATATTTCATGTCACGAGGCTACAGTAGAAATGACCGGGTTGGCAGAAGTGGATTAGAACAGCAGTATGAAGATGTTCTTAGGGGTACAAAAGAAAAAATTGAATATACAACGACGAAATCAGGTGCTATCATCGATTCCAAGACCCTTGTTAAGGGTGAGAGAGGGAAGGATCTCATCCTAACGATTGATATGGAATTCCAAGAAAAGGTAGATGAGATTCTGGAGGAAGAGTTAAGAAAGGCAATTCAATTAGACCCTTATAATAACCGTTACTTAAACGATGCACTAGCAGTTGTGATGGATCCGAAAACAGGAGAATTAATTTCAGTAGCCGGGAAAACATACGATCATAAGGAAGGGACATTTAGTTATAGTCCGCATCACACATTGCATGATGCTCATCGACCGGGTTCGGTTGTAAAAGGTGCTACTGTATTAGCGGGATTGCATTCAGGTGTTATTAGTCCAGGGCAAATTTTTAATGACAGGCCTATCAAAATAGCGGGCACCCCAGAAAAACGATCCTTATCAAGCACAATTGGTTTGGCAGATGATATCAAAGCATTGAAAGAATCATCGAACATATATATGTTCTATATTGCTCTACGAATGGCGGGGGATTATCGTACTCCATTTCCAAATGGGGCGAGTTCATCAATGGATCTTGCGGCATGGCAGGAAATGCGAAATTATTTCCTTCAATTTGGTTTAGGTGCTCCCACAGGTATAGATTTTCCATCTGAATCAACAGGGGTACTTGGTCAGTCTAAAAATGACGTTGGTCTACTGATGAACTATGCAATCGGCCAGTACGATACGTATACAACTCTTCAATTAGCTCAATACGTTTCGACTATCGCTAATGATGGTTACCGTGTGCGCCCGCATTTCGTAAAAGAGATACGAGAACCAATCGCTTCCAAGAAGGAATTAGGTCCACTTTATAAATCGATAAATACAGAGTACTTGAATCAAATTCAAGCGAGCGAATCGGAAATTGCTCGAGTGCAGGAAGGCTTTAGGCAAGCATTCCAAGTGCAGCGCGGTACGGCTTATAGTAACTTTGCAGGGAAAGATTATAATGCTGTAGGTAAGACGGGAACAGCGGAGAATACGGTTTATGTCGATGGGGTAGGGTATGATACAATCAACCGTGCGATCATCGGTTATGCTCCAATGGATAACCCAGAAGTTGCTTTTGCAGTACTGGTTCCAAATATCGGCATTAATGCAAGAGAAGATGGGAATGTCGCCAACCGGATTGCCGAGCGTATTCTTGATACGTACTTCGAAATGCAAGAAGAGCAGGATGATGGCGATGCTGAAGAAGCGGCAGAAGATGGAGAATCGTAAAAAAGCTCAATATTATTTACACAATAATTTAACACTCATTTAACAATCTTCCGGTATACTTAAGCTATACAATTCATACGTCTAGCAATGGATTGAAGATAGTTTGGAGGAGATTGGATGAGCCCGACACGTGAGCAGTTTCAAAGTGAATTAGAGCAGTTGAAAGAAGAAGTCATTAAAATGGCGAACTTATCCGGCGAGGCATTGTCGAAAGCTGTCGATTCATTAATTAATCAAGACTTGGAACAAGCGAAAGAAATCCTTGAAGAAGATAAACAAATTGATGAATTGGAAAGAGAAATAAATGAAAAATCGGTGCTGCTGATTGCAAAACAACAACCGGTAGCAACCGATCTACGGCAGATTATTATTGCTCTCCGCGTAGTAACCGATATCGAAAGAATGGGCGATAATGCTAAAAATATTGCAAAAGCAACAATCCATTTAGATAAGAATCTTTCTACTATTCCGGAAGGTCTGCGGCAAATGCATGAAATTGCAATGGATATGTTGAAAACATCGATGCATGCTTTTAAATATGAAGATATTACCGTTGCTGAGAAATTAGCGGAAACAGATGATAAAGTAGATAAGATGTATAAGCATATTGTTAGCGAGCTGATTGGAGAAACAGCAACAAATCCGGATAAAATCCAATATATTATGCAAGTAGCGTTTTGTGCCCGCTACTTAGAACGCTTCGCCGACCATATTACAAATATAGGGGAAAGCATACTCTACTTAGTTAAAGGAAAAAATTATAACCTTAATTGATTAATAGTGTGTCGAAAATGAGTCTGCGTCAGCAAGGTACATGTGGAGCGGAAAAAGTGAGCCAACGAGCTTCAAAGGTGCATGGGCGCACTACGAAGTATCATTTTTGCCAGACTTTCGGAAACAAAATCGAATTAAAAAACCAGCGCCTCCAATAGTAGGCACTGGTTTTTTAATTTGATGTCAAACGTTCGGCTATTTCGTATTCGGATAAACCACGTTCTAGTTCATGTTTACCCATTTGAACACGTAAAGAATAGTCGTTATCAATCAAGTATTTGTTAAAAGATGCTGCATCGTCGATAAGTCCTTCTTCTTCAAGAATATCGCTAATATATGAAGTTGCCATTCCTGGTTCAACTGTAATGACTACAGGGGAATTCTTATCTTTCTTTTTAGGCTTTTCATCTTTCTGCTTTTCCTTTTTCTTATCGTCAGCAGCTTTTTCTTTATTCTTATCCTTTTCTTTATCTTCTTTTGCGGCTTTATCTCCATCAGCTTTATCATCATTAGCTTTTTCTTTTTCTTCTTTGGATTCCTTAGCATCCTCTTCATCAGACTCAGCTACATCCGTTTCATCATCATTTTTCTCTTTATTACCTAAAGTAAAGCTAATATAGTCTTCTTCAGAAATAACGCGTAATCCTTTTTCTTCAATTTTCTCTATCAATTCTTCTGTTGTATCTTCTGCTGTACTTTCATTGCCATAACCAAATAAATAAAACACAGCAAGTAAAATCAATCCGGTAGTAATCAAGCCAACTGAGAATGCGCGTAGTGTATGTTTCATGCTTAACTCCTTTTCTGGCGTCTAGTAATCAAGATTGTTCCTTAAACTCCGAACTGGAGGATTGATTAATATTTCCTGGGAGCAATTCTTCTTCTAGTATTTTAATTTTCTTCTTCATTTGGTATGTATCCTGCATAGAAGTAATCGAAAGCTGTTCGACTTGACTTTCCAGCTCTTCCAATCGATCATTCATAAAATAAGACAGGATGAACAAGACCAGACCGATAATGAGTATGGTTACAATCGCAATTATCATTTATTTCCCTCCCTTTAACCACATATTAGTTATATCATATTATGAGTGTCATGAAAACCTTAAAATTACCTAGAGAATTGTTGAATCTTTTTGCAACATCTGTTATTATAATAAAGGTCTAATAAAATTGCTTATGTATTCTTAAAGATAGTTTGAAAAGTTTGGAGGGAAAATCATGCGCGTTAATATCACGTTAGCTTGTACAGAAACAGGAGATCGTAACTATATTACTACGAAAAACAAGCGTACAAATCCTGAACGTATTGAGCTTATGAAATATAGTCCACGTCTTAAAAAACACACTTTACACCGTGAAACTAAATAAAACAATAATAAAGCTCTTATCCTCGGATGAGAGCTTTATTTATTTTATATAAGGTTAATAGCTACTGAATGCTTTCATACAGCGTAAGTGTCTGCTCTTTCACTAATTAAGGCGCTCTAATCGCCGTTCAGTTGCCCGGTGGACGGATGCTTTCCGCGGGCACAGCTGGAGCCTCCTCGGGCTACCGCCCTGCGGGGTCTCCAGACTCGTGCTTTTCCCGCAGGAGTCACCGTCCACCGGGCAACTGAACTGGTAAGATGATTATTATTGAAAGCATTTATTCTAGCCCCATGTCACGATAGAAATTATATCTGTGGAATAATAAAGAGTGATCTAAATTGGGCTTTTCCTGGGAGCAGTCCAGACACCTCGAGACTCCTGCAGGAGGATAGGCATAGGTGAGCCCCCCCGCAGTACGCAAAGCGTACGAGGAGGCTCACCAGCCGCCTGCGGAAAGCGAGAGGTGTCTGGACTGCGGACCTCCAGAAGTAAGTTGCAAACACTTACGCTGTATGAAAGTATTCCGCAGTTTCACTTGATTTTAAAGTTATCCAGCTGTTTAGGTTGCGAAAATGGAGTGGGGATTATAATAATATATTTAGTAGAATAAATCTGCTATGATGAAGGGAAGGAAGGTGAATCCATGTCTTTAAATGAGCAATATCTTTTATATACCTTTGCAAATGATCTTGTGAAAAATCATAGATTTAACTTATTATATTTAAATGAGAAGACAAATGAAGTCTGGTTAGAGAAAAATGAAAACCGTACTTCAATCGTTGTGCGCCTCATACATAAAGGATTTGATTGGAAAAACCATTTAAAACAGGATATCTCATTTTTATTTCAACGGGTTCGAAACGTAAAACAATTATTAGGCAAGAATATAGAGGTATATAACCTTTATTTTACAAAGCATCAGCCTGTAGATACATGGGAAATACTGAAACAGCCATTGACCGCTGAAGGAAAACCGAAAGTAAGCATGAGAGTTTATTATTTGGATCAAGAAGAATATGTTCACGAAGCGGAACGGTTTGAACAAGATTTGCTGCCACACCAACCTATTTCCTATAACCTTGAATTACCAGATGAGAGAAAAGAAGAAGTTGTGGAAGAAACTAAATATGACTTTGTATCTTCATTAAAGAATAAACGGAAAGAAGTCGAAAATATTTTTAGCTTCGGAAGACCACTCTTTTCTTATGCATTTATCATTATTAATTTGCTTTGCTTTTTTTATATTGAATGGAAAGGGGATAGCACTTCGATTGAAACGCTTATCGAATTCGGTGCAAAGTATAATCCTGCGATGATAATCGATGGGGAGTGGTGGCGTTTGTTTAGCTCCATGTTTATCCACATTGGATTTATTCATCTCGCCTTAAACATGCTCGCCGTCTACTATTTAGGTACTGCAATTGAGAAAATCTTTGGAAGCAGCCGTTTTGTTCTCATTTATTTTATAGCCGGTTTAGGTGGTTCAATCGCGAGTTTCGCCTTTACGACAAGCGTTAGTGCCGGCGCTTCGGGGGCGATATTTGGTTTGTTCGGTGCGTTTCTTTATTTTGGTATTATACATAAACGATTATTCTTCCAAACAATTGGGTCAAGCATACTGCTTGTATTAGCTATAAATTTAGTGATTGGTTTATCCATTGATGAAATCGACATGGCGGCTCATGTTGGTGGACTAATCGCCGGATTCCTTGCTGCAGCAATTGTTGGCATGCCTAAGAATAAGCGGCCATTATTCCAAATCGGTACTGCAATCATTACCGCTGGTTTACTGTTTGGGGTTACATATTATGGCGTCCATGCAAATGAAAATAGCCAATCATTTCAATTATTACAGATCCAAGAGCATTTAGCTGATCATGATTATGAAAAGGTTGTTAATGTAGCAACGGACGCATTAGAGTTAAATGGGGATATGGAAAGCGCCCTTTTATTCCAACGCTCCTACGCTTACATCAAGCTTGGACGGTATGAAGAAGCATTGATTGATTTAGAAGAGAGTGTCACCTATGATAATCCTTTGCCAGAAGCATATCACAACTTGGCGATTTTATATGATCTCGAGGGAGATACTGAAAAATCTAAAGAAGCAATCGAACGAGCTTACCAAATGGACCCAACCAATGAAGATGTCATCGATCTATATGAAGAAATAATCGGAAACTCACCGACAAAGTAACGACTAGGTCCGATCTAAGGCGATAAATTTATTTGGTTGTCTCATCATGTTATATTGCTTTAGTAAGGAAGTAACTCATTTTTTCTCGGAACAGCCTCGTATTACCGAATGCCCCTGTGGGAAGAGAGGCTCATCAGCTGCCCACAATAAGTGCAGGTGTAAGGGGGCTGGTGAGCCGAGTAAAAAAGATTAATATTTTAACCTCTCGTAACAATAACATTAAACTACATCTCCCAGCCTATTTTCTTTTTTGGCAGTAAGACCCATTCTTACTGCCTTGTTTTCTAATAAAACTTCGCTATAATTTTCTTTACATTGATTCCTTTGGTATAATAGAGAGTGGTGAAATTTATTGAACTCTGTATATGACGTCCGAATGCTTTTAAAGCGATTCGGCACATTCGTTTATTCACGAGATCGTATCGGCGATCTTATATTAATGGAAAGTGAACTTGAAGAACTTTATAAATTGGGTTTTATTTCACAACAACTATACATTAGTGGGAAACTTGTTCTACAAAAAGAAAGAAATGCATTAGAAGAGGCAGAAAGAGGGCAAAGTCATGAATAAATATATGATTGGCATTGATATCGGCGGCACTTCCATTAAGTTTGGCTTATTCACGGCTGAAGGGGAACTCCTGCACAAGTGGAATATCCCAACAAGAACTGAAGACAATGGTTTTTTCATATTGCCGGATACCTGGGCATCTATAAAAGAAATTCTAGAAAAGAAGGATATAACAACGGATGAGATTCTCGGTATCGGAGCAGGAATTCCAGGCTTTATCAGTAGTGAAGAAGGTATTGTCCACTATGGAACGAATATAGGATGGAGAAATAAGCAGTTCACGAAAGAACTGAGTGATTTATCCGGCTTACCTGTATTTATCGAAAATGATGCAAACATGGCTGTGTTAGGTGAAAATTGGCAAGGTGCAGGGAATGAAGGAAAGCATGTTATTGCCGTTACGCTCGGAACTGGAGTTGGCGGTGGCATCATAGCTAACGGTTCAATCCTAAATGGAATAAGTGGCATGGCCGGAGAACTTGGACATATATTAATTGAAGAGAACGGAGCACCTTGCAATTGCGGAAAGAGTGGTTGTTTAGAAACAATCGCTTCAGCTACCGGCATAGTAAGGCTCGCAAAGGATTTAAGCATAAAACAGCCGGAATCAGAACTTGCTAAAATGTATAATGAAAAAAAGGATCTTACAGCAAAAGATGTTTTTCAATTGGCTGAGAAAGCCGATAAAGCTGCAATGGAAATAGTCAGTACGGTTGCAGCAACATTAGGGCGAACATTTGCGGATTTAGGTGTCATACTGAATCCGGAGAAAATCTTGATTGGTGGTGGGGTCTCTCAAGCTGGGGAACCATTTATCAATCAAATTCGTGATCATTTTGAAGCCTATGCTTTACCACGGGTAAAAGCTAACTGTGAAATCAAGCAAGCTGTACTTGGCAATGATGCGGGTATCATCGGAGCAGCTTTCTGTGTTAAGCAGAATGTGGAAAAAAGTTTACTCTAGATTTTTTTCTGTTTATCTAGTAAAATAAGATGTCAGAAAAACTATGAAGCAAATGTAAAAAAATGAAACCTTTATTAGTTGGTTTACGTCTAATAGTATAAGTGGATTGTAAAAAAACAGTTTACAAATTGCTCAAAGAGGGAATAGTGGAGTTTAACGCGTCTGTTCTCTTTATATTTGGGAGGATTTAGAATGAGGAAAAAACAAGCAAGAATACCGTTATATATTATTGCGTCCTTGCTATTCGGTCTTAAAACATATATTGTTTACCGTTTTATGTTTAATATTGAACTAGATAATAGAATGCAAGAGCTCATCTTATTTATTAATCCGTTTGTCTCGGCATTTCTAATTTTTGCAGTGTCCGTTTGGTTTAATAAACCATCAAGACAAATGAAATACTTGCGTTATACAGCATTTATTTTCAGCTTTATCGTATTTGCTAACTTAGTATTCTATCGTCAATTTACGGACTTTATTACACTTCCGCAATTATTTATGGGAAGCAACATGACGGATTTGGGTTCAAGTATTCTTACGTTGATTAAACCATATGACATTCTGTTATTTACAGATGCCGCAATTATTTGGTATTTGAGTAAAAAGAAAGAATCAACTTTATCTGTTCAGTATTTGAAGCGAGGAAAAGCTTTTGCGCTTTCCATGTCTCTATTGTTGCTTGCGGGTAACTTTTTCTTAGCTGAAATGGAAAGACCGCAATTATTTACACGTGCATTTGACAGGGAGTATTTAGTGAAGAATATCGGATTATTTAATTACCATGTCTATGACCTTGTTATACATTCGAAAACAGAGTCGCAACGTGTGTTCGCAGATGGAAATGAAATCCCGGAAATTAAAGATTATATTGAAGATAATGTAAAAGTGACCGAGAAATCGGATATGTTCGGGGTCGCTGAAGGTAAAAATGTTATATTCATCAATGCGGAATCGGTCCAAGGCTTTGTTGTAGGAAAAGAAGTGAATGGGCAAGAAATTACACCATTCCTCAATAAGCTTGTTGAAGATGAGGATACGTATTACTTCGATAACTTCTTTGAACAAACGGGTCAAGGGAAGACATCGGATTCAGAATTCCTAGTTGAAAATTCATTATATCCACTTTCAAGAGGGGCTGTATTTTTCACTCATGGAGGTAATGAATACCATGCTCTACCTGAAATACTGAAGGAAGAGGATTATTTTTCAGCAGTGCTTCATGCGAATAATAAGAGTTTCTGGAACCGTGATGGGATGTACAGAAGCTTGAACCTTGATCATTTTTATAGTGATGAAGCTTATGAAATAACCGATGAAAATTCAGTTGGCTGGGGACTCAAGGATAAACCGTACTTTGAACAATCAATTAAGTATTTACAAGCAATGGAACAACCATTCTATACGAAATTCATTACACTGACTAACCACTTCCCATTTGAATTGGATGAAGAAGACAAATCAATCGAACCATATGATTCCAATTCGAATACGTTAAATAATTACTTCCCGACCGTACGTTATGCGGATGAAGCGATTGAAGAATTCTTCGATCACCTAAAACAGGCAGGTCTTTATGAAGATTCCATCATCATTATTATGGGAGACCATATTGGAATCAGTGCTAACCATAATCGTGCTATGAGCATGTTCTTGGATAAGGAAGAAATCACACCATATGACCAGGTCCAGTTACTAAAAGTACCATTATTCATTCACATACCAGGTCATGGCAAAGGGGAAACAATCTCTACAGTTTCCGGTCAAATTGACTTAAAGCCGACAATTCTAAGCCTTCTTGGGATTGAACATAAAAACGATATTTACTTCGGTAATGATTTATTTGCAAAGAACCGAAAAGGCTATATCGCTTTGAGAAACGGTGATTTTGTGAGTGATGATTATCTTTCAACGGCAGGTATGTGCTATGATGTTCATACTGGTGAACTAGCTGATGTGGAGGATGAAGCTACATCAGAGGAAGAAGCTACTACAGGAACGAGCAGTCCTTGTGATGAAATTGCTGAAAAAGTAGAATTGGAATTAAGCTATTCCGATAACATTATATATGGAGATCTATTCCGTTTTGTAGATTTCACAGAAGAAAAACAGGTAGAGAAGTAATATTCTCTACCTGTTTTTTCGTATGTGTCTAGCATGGGATATAACTTGGTGGGGAACGTCCACTACAGGCTTGGCAGCAGGAATTGCTAGCGGAAGGGAAGGGCGTCCGAAGTGATAATGACAGAATGTTGCTGGCTAATACTCGCAAAGGATATTGGCGAGCTTTAATGAAGATACTATCCATCATGCCATACTAAATGAAAAGCTCATAAAATGGGGACTTAAAGATTTGTCCACACTCTATGAGCCTCGATATTTAAAAGGTTGAACCGCCGTATACGGAACCGTACGTACGGCGTGTAAGAGATTGACTAACCGACTAATGGTTAGTCACCTACTCGATTATATTAGATTATAGTTACTTAGAGGTTAGCTAGCTCTGAAATGATCGTAGCAATAGAAAAGAATCCAAAAGTTGCTGCTGTTAATACAGAAAAAATCAATGCAAAATAATTTTTAATTTTTAATTGACGAATTACTGAAACAACGGCAAGTAAAGCAACTAACAAAAATAAGATACCTAATATAATGTGACTCATCAAAAATTCACCCTCCTTATGTCTATTCTCCCTTAGAATAAAATACTAGCACTAAGGATCCCTTTATATTATTATGTAGATACTCTATAATCATTCTAATGCATATTAATATTTTTGTCGAGGCATAACCTAAAGGAATGCATCGGTAACTAAAGGGGACGAGAACAATGGAAATAAAAACGATGCCGGTCGGTATGATTGGAACTAACTGTTACATCTTATCAAAGGGGAAACATGCGCTTATTGTGGATCCAGGTGGTGACGCGGAGAAAATCATTCAATATATAGAGGAAAATGAACTGACACCCTTAGGAATCTTATTAACACATGCTCACTTTGACCACATTGGTGGCTTGGAGGCAGTGAGAAATAAGTTTCAGGTGAATGTGTATATTCATCAGGCGGAACAGAGTTGGTTAACAGATCCGATGCTTAATGGGTCCCATAAGTTAATGGGCGGGGAAATCACTGCAACAGAGGCAGAAATAACGCTGGAAGAAGGTGAGCTTACGATCGGGGAGTTTCACTTTACAGTTGCCCATACACCGGGGCATTCGCCAGGAAGTATGAGTTTTATCTTTACAGACTCGAAGCAAGTATTCAGCGGAGATGTCCTTTTTAATCAAGGGATAGGTAGAACAGATTTACCCGGAGGAGACTTGCCGACACTTGAACACTCTGTCACAAGGAAACTATATCAATTAGATGATGAGTATAGGGTATATCCTGGACATGGTCCAAGTACAACCATTGGTTTTGAAAAAGTAAACAATCCGTTTTTCCGTGGATGATGCAGGCATGTTAAAATGGGAACAAAAGTGCAAGCTCCCTTGCAGGAAGTTTCGCGATTCGTTTCATGTGTGCCTGGGTGTACGATTACTCATCCCACAGAGGGGCTTTGTACTAGTACATCCAGCAGTCGCAGCAACGTACAAACTTCGCCTACCTAGATGAGATGGGGGCGTTTGATGTTACCCGAGGACATGGCTAGCTTTGAAGCTTAAGTTATCACAGCATTTTTATTGTATAGTTTCTTATAATAGAAAAAACCATGCAAATACCCCTTGCATGGTTTTTTCGCGTTTAACCGCCGAACCCCGGTACAAGTATAAATTCAGAATACCATGTATAACCTACCATGAATACTGTTAAATAAGCTCCGAATAAATACATATACATCCGTTCTGATAATTTTAAGTAGCCTAATGTAAGGAAAAATACTGTTTGAATCAAGGATAGTACGGATGGAACCATCATGTCCCCAACGTAGAACATAACGGCAAAGATCCCTGTCCAAAAGCCCAGCATACGAAACACACGATCCATGTCTCTTTCCCCCTCCTTCTAGTTGACCTATCATAATTATTATAAACGAGGAAGCAAATATTGTAAACGATTGACATTAAACGATCGAAAGTTTTGCGATATATGCGCAATTACTGCAATTGTCGGTAAACATATTTTTTTCTTCAACCAATTCAATTGAGGTAAACAATGCTTCAAACATTCCTTTTAAAAATATTTGATGCATCTCGCATACCAGATGGTGATTATTGTTCGCAATCTCTTTAAATGGACAATTATTCACAGAGAAACTAATGGCTTTCATTTCTTCGTTGTACTTGAAAGAAGGGTACATGCCGAGCATGCGGCCTGTTCGTTCAAGCACGGTAATTTTTTCATAAATATTCGCATCATCCTCAAGATATTTGATATCCTGATGCATTACTTCTGTTCCATATTTTTTTCCTGTTTCGTAAAGTGCTTGTTTCCCTGGCTCTCCAAGTTCCATCAAAGCTTCAAGAGTAATGGATGAAAGGATTTTATAATCCCGCGCAGGGAAGTTCAATTCGACAACTTCATTCGATAACTGATAGCGTCTACCAGGACGGCCGCCTTTACCTGTTTTTTGTAAAAAAGAGGTAACAAGATTAATTTCCTCAAGTTTTGATAAATGGAGTCTCGCCACATTCGGGTGAATCTCAAAAACCCGGGAAATATCTGTGACACTCACGTCTTTATGGTTTTCCACTAAATGCTGATAAATATTAAATCTCGTAGGGTCGCTCATCACATTGGTAACTTTTAACATGTCTTTCATTGTTTTCACCCCATCATTCTAAATCGATTATCATGATGCATCCTCATCCTTCATCTCACTTTTATCTTTGAAAAGAAAGATAAATTAAATCTAGTGAGGCGAATGATAGCAGACGATAACACTCTAATTCACTCACAGAATATTCAGCGGGAAAATATAAAAAATCCCAATGAATAAAGTTCTTTTATACCTTAATTATATTAGAAAAATCGTGAGAAAGGGTGAGTATTGCAGCTTTGTTGAAAAGTGTACATAATTATTGATGAAATATATCGTTATGGATAAGGTGATTGATTGAAAAAGCGTAGTCCTGGTTAAACGGTTGAATGTTGAATTGTAACTTTCGGTAAGCCTCGGTAAAGTGGGAGATAGTAATTTCTACATGACCATTCGGAAAGTTATAGCTGACGGCTTGCAGTATCTCCTTATATTCCATTTGTTCCTCCACATACTTCAAACGGGCCATTTGAAATAAACTTTCGACTTGAATATGTTCTACTTGTGTAGCTGTTATATACACTTCATTTCTGTAAGAGAAAATACTGCCGGTAACAATGAGGAAGAGGATGGCGATGATAAATAATACATGAAGCAAAATAAATCCACTAGACTCCATTATAAAACGTGAAAATCTTTTCATATGTTGCACCTTCTTCAGTGGTGATGACTAACTTTATACCAAACGGTTCTTCCTTAAATCTAAGAGACTCCACCCCACGCAAGTAAATTTCATGCCCTCTGCCATTAACTTGTCTTCTTATTAGTGAATCATATTTACTGATTGTGACCGTTTCATCGTCTTCTTGAAGTAAATATAGTGCGTGATCGCGGATATAGTAATCATGAGACTTCAGGATATCATCTCGGATAAAACGGAAAAGTTCGTATACCGCCAACTCTTCATAATTATTAGTTGTCTTGACTGTTTGCAAAGCATAGGCTAAAAACGGTAATGTGAGAAAGATAATCGTTACCATCGTCATTAAGGAAATAAAATTAAACCCTTGCTCATTCTTTACGTAATGCGAATAGACAGATGGTTTCTTCAGACTCTTTTGCATTCTGCCAAGATACACATCCTTTCGTATAGATATCCTCCTTATTAAATTCAAAATGAAATAATGTATCATTTCTTGTTGTTTCAAGAACAGCGGGGAGCGGGGGAGGCTTCCCCCAAATAAATTGCTGCAATTCAGTTTGTAATTGGTTAGCCGCCCATCTTTTGTCACTGAGAGTATTGTAGGCCAGTTGAATATCCGCATAAATCGGTATAAATAGAATGAGGGCTTGAAAAAATATACTTGACGCGATCAGAACTTCAATCATCGAGTACCCGTTTTTCTTTTTCAATATAAAACCTCCCTTTACCGAGTGGGAATACGATAAATAACTTTTCACTAGGTGTATACATAACGAGCGTACGGGGCTGGAGTACGGTTCCCGATTGCACAAATCGGAGTAACCGTGTTTGATTACTGGCGACCAACGTCCAGTCCGCTGGGTAGTCCCGTTCTGCAAAAGGTTTATTTACTCCAGATAAGATACTGTAATGATTATCATAGAATCGGATGTACATCTCATCTCTCGTATGCTTGCTCGATTGATTTTGTATGAAAAGCACATCTTGCTTTAATGTCTCAATAAATTGTTCCTCCTGCTGTTTTCCGAGCAATTCAGACTGAACAGGAACGGTGAGTAGGAAAAGAATTGAAAGTATGCTTAGTGTAACGAGCATTTCGATAAGCGTGAAACCATTTTTCTTCATCGTTACGAGTCATCGTTTACTTTTCCATTACGGATAGTGATTGGAGTGTCCCCGCAACTTGTTTGATTGTCTTTTAAATAGCCTGCTGAAACGAGAGTTTGTATATTATTCACCTTCTCTTTGTTATCCAAATAATATGCTTCTGCTTGGGTTTGTACAATCTCCTTTAGTGCTTCGCAACCTTTATCATTCACACTTTCCGACTGATTTGCCAAGTTAGGGATAATCAGTAATAATAAGACGGAGATAACAAGCATAACAATCAGCATTTCAATTAGGGTAAACGCGCGTTCGTTGTTGAACAAAATAAATCGCTCCTTTTAAAATGAATTAATCAGTTGAAACATGGGCCACATAATACTTAAATAGATAAAAATTATAAATACCCCGAGCACTGTATAAAATACGGGTTGAATATACGTAATAACCCGAATCGTCACCCGCTCTATCTCTTCAAGCAGCATATCACTGTATAACGTCAGATCCTTCTCTAATACGGGAACGGTTGTATTCTTCTGGAAAATAACAGCTAATTGTTTTTCAATTAAGGGCAATTCTTCAAGCAAGCTGCTGATATGGTATCCGCGTTCTAGGTTATTCGTTAGTAATATTGCATAGTAAGAAAGGATAGGAAGTCTGTTTTGGTTTGCAAGTTCGGCAAGTATTTCCTTTAAAGTGAGTCCTGCTTTAAGCAAAGAGCTGAAATGTGTGGCGAGCTGGAGGCTTGTTTGCAGACGTAAGTAGTAGCGATAGCCTGGAATGCGCTGAACTACTTTCAATTGTTCTTCCATTGCCATTCTTGGCTGCACGTGCCGCCAGATAATTACAAACAAGATACCGACCACTACGATGGAAATAGCGGAAAACTGAATAAAGTCCATCAGCCATTTTAGAATGTTGATTGTTGTTTGCGTTTCGGGAGATGAAGTAAATAAGGTTTGAAATGCGGGTAGTACACGGTGATTAATAAAAAACAAAACAACAGAGAATATAAGCAGTAAAAATAGAGGGTAACGAATAATCTGCTTAAATTTGCGGACGTTTTGAAATTGATGCTCGACCAATTCCAAGCATTTTCTTATTGCCTCGTTCAAATCAGAATTCGCATGGACAAAATAAAGAAAGGAGCTGATAGCAGGGTGGAAGCCAGCGCTCTCGAAAATATTATCAAGCCGTGCACCTTCTTTTAATTTTACTAAAAAGTATTGTGAAATAGGTGCCAGGTCCTTATCCCAAGCTGTCGCTTCGAGTGCATCTTGTAAGGAATAACCATTTGTTAAAAAACGTTCTACACGTTTCAAAAATCTGATTTGAATTGTTTCAGGTAATTTTCGTTGTTTCTTGACGAAAAGCTTCAGGGGAGAAGCCATAAGCATATGCTTTCCTCCTTAAATGATCAAAAGAATTAGTGCCATGTTGTCCAATATCAAGACGTGTTTGGATTGCGTCATTTAACTTGTCGCCTTCAAGCAATTCTAATATCGCTGCCCGGCGAACAGTGCCTTTATGCTGAATTGGAATTAATTGAATAGATGCAACAGCTATTAGCGATTGAAGCAGGTCTTGTTGTTTAATGCCCATATCAAGCAGTCGGTAAATTGTTCCAACAGCATTTCGTGCATGGAGTGTACTAAGAACAAGGTGACCTGTCAGGGATGACTGTAATGCAAAATGTGCAGTTGATTCATCTCGTAACTCTCCAACCATCAATAAATCCGGGTCATGCCGTAATGCAGCCTTCAATCCTGCTTGATACGTAATCCCTGCTTGTTCATTGATTTGCACTTGAATGACATCATCCATTTGTCTTTCAACAGGATCCTCAAGGGTCACAGCTTGAAAGGAATGTTCTTTCATTAGAAAATGGATTAAGGCATAAAGCGTTGTCGACTTTCCGCTACCAGCTGGTCCGGTAATTAAAAATAAGCCTGAACGTGCGCTCGCTAATTCTTTAAGTTTATTCAATTGGTAAGGGAATAGAAATAATTCATCGAGTGGAAGGGAATCTTCTTGTGGTAAAATCCTAATCGCCAAACTTTCCGAATCGAGGAGCGGTAAGGTTGACAATCTTAATGTATGTTTACCGAGGTTCGGGAAAATATTGGCAATACTGCCGTCTTGGGGCTTTTTTGATTCTCCTATATCCATACCTGCCGTGAATTTAAAAAAGGTGAGTAAAAGCTCATATTGATTCGTTGGGATCGTACGAAAAAGTTTTCGTTTGCCTTGGATACGGAAATGGATGTTCGTTTCTTTTTGTGAGGGCAAGAAATGAAGGTCTGTAGCATGTTGCTTGATTGCTTGTTGCATTATCTGTTTAACCAAAGGTAATGCCGGGTTCAACTAGTCGTCACCTCCTTTAAATTATATGATTCGACATGTAATAAGATATTCCTGCTTTATTTTTTGTTTTTTTGTATAAATATAATTTAGTCGTAAAAGCTATTAAAAAATAGGAGGAGGTACAAAATGTCGACTAATAATTATTTGAAGTTTATAACAGAGGAAATAGTTAAATACATGAACAGCCCGCGGGAGGAGCGGAAGGAAAGGAGGAAAACCGACAAGCAAGAAGAATCCGTTGTGTTGAATCGCTGGTTCGGAATCCTTCCTTTCTCATTTAAATTGTTTATAAAAGGTAGGCGGGCTTAAACTTCGGGAAATTGTTGGAGCAGGTAGATTAATCCTCCGCTTGTTACGTCAATTGCTATCTCTGGAGTATACCGATTATGAATTTCTTCCAATTCCTTCTTAACAATATCATTCTCCAAATCGTCTTTATAAAATTGTTTTAAGAGGGCGATTTCTTCATTCCGTGTTTCAATCGCTTCATTGATCCACTCTTTCGGCTGGTTTTCAACATAATGTTGGATGATTTTTTCAATCCGTTTATAACCACTTGCGAGCGTAATGATTGGCGAGATCGTATAACAAAAATTAGATATTTGCTGTTTCAAATTGAGTTTATTTAATTCATCCATCATATTTACAATAACTTTTCCGGTGACAAGTTGAATTCCTAATGAAATAATCTCTTCCTTCTTTTGTCTGCCTCGATAACTTACTTTAAAGTTCGCGAGTAACCATGGGTAAAGAGGTGTATTTTTATCGGTATTCACTTCTTGGAAGAGCAATGTATACTTTTCGTGATGTGTGACATGGTTGAATATCTGTTGCAGCCTGGGACTGCCTATATCAATCCATTCCCCTTGTTGATCTCGTTTTTCCGGGTTCGTAATGAGTGTGAGCGTCATTGGTACTCCTTTTTGCCCAAGGTTTTGCATATAATGCCAATAGAATGGACGATTCATTAATACTTTATCCAATTCCTCTGTTAACTCTACTTGTAAGACACCATTTTCTTTATTCAAAAGCTTACATTGATATGCACTGAAAAAGTCGATCATAAATTGTTCGATGTTTACGATTGCCATTTTATTCACCTACACTTTTTTCATTCATGTCATCAGCCAATTTATGGACGATGGATGCTAAGTTCTCAAGTTTAATCTCTGCTTCTCCTAATGAGTCGGACTCTCTGTAAATGGTCTCTATTTCCTGTTCCATATCTTGAATATTCAAATCAGAGAGAATTGCATCAAGCTCGCCGATCACGTTTTCAAATAGTCTTATCTTCTCATATAGTACATTTAAAATATGTTCCTCAATCGTTTGCTTAACAGCAAGATTGTATACCTTCACATCATTTTCCTGACCAAACCGATGGATTCGACCAATCCGTTGTTCAATTTTCATTGGATTCCATGGTAAATCATAGTTAATCATATGGTGGCAAAACTGCAGGTTGATCCCCTCGGCTCCTGCTTCGGTAGCAATTAATACTTGTGCTTTTCCTTTAAAAAGCTGTAGCATCCAATCTTTCTTACTACGGTTAAAGCCGCCCCGAAATGGTACAGAACTAATCCCGTGCTGCTGCAGAATCCACTGTAAATACAATTGGGTTGCGCGGTATTCCGTGAAGATAATTACTTTTTCATTGCCAATTTGTTCAATTAATTCAACTGTTTTTAATGCTTTTGAATGGGCTGGCAATTCATTGATTTTTTGAATGATGGAATGGATTTCTTCATCTGGGGTGTTTGCTTCTTGTAATTTCTGAAGTGACAGAAAACAAGCCTCTCTAGAAGAACAGATCTCTCGCAGTAATGTAATCTTTGTAAATATATCTTGCCCCCGTTGCATATTATTTAACTGTTGATAGACTTCTGTTTCTTCCTTTGTAAAATCAACGAGAATGGTTTCGATAATCCGGTTCGATGGTTTTAAATTTGTATTTTCCCTCGTATTGCGAATCATGACCCGTTCAATAAGTTGTTTCAGATAGGCGTCAGCTTCTTGTTTTCCCTTATTTCCGGAATATTTCTCTTTAAACGAGGCAACATCTCCAAGATGACCCGGTTTTAAAATCGAAATAAGGTTGAATATCTCCATTAAATCATTTTGAATTGGCGTAGCAGTCAACAGCAGGCAATACTTCTTTTTAATCTGCCGTACAAATTGATAATTTTTCGTCTGATGGTTTTTAAGTTTATGCGCCTCATCAATTAAAACGAAGTCATACTCATTTGCTAGAATCACTTCTTGGTGTGGAGTTCGTTTAGCAGTATCAAGGGAAGAAACTAGAATAGTATTGCCTTCCCAGTTATGATGTTTCCGGTGACTGACAGCAGGTATATAGAATTTCGTATTCAATTCATTCACCCATTGGTTCACAAGGGAGGCAGGAACAAGGATTAGTGCATTTTTAACGAGACCCCGCAACATATATTCTTTTAAAATCAACCCTGCTTCAATAGTTTTTCCTAAACCAACCTCATCAGCAAGTATAACCCTGCCATTCATTTTTTCGATTGCTTCTAGAGCTGTTTCCAGCTGATGGTCAAGAAAAGACATATGCGGTAAAAAATCCAAACTTCTTAACCCGTGAAAAGAAGGGACGATCCTTGCCTGTTCTGCCTGATAGGCGAGCGAAAACAACTGAAAGGAACTAAACGGGCCATCACTGTCAAGCCGTTCCTCTAATTCTTTTATAAAAGTCTGATTACGATTCAAATGTACCAAATCCATATGTTACACCCCGAGTATCTAAATAAAATTTGGATTTCACTATACCTTTTTTAAATATTATGGTATATTCAATGCAAAGGTAGAGGATTTCTTATGATAGACTTAGTTTTACCATTATAAAAAAATATATGCTGTGGATGAAGATAAGGGGAGAGCTTACATGATCTTAATGTAACGCCGAAGGAGCAAGCTTAAGACGAATCTCTCAGGCAAAAAGACTCTTATCGGACACAACTCTGGAGAGCGTTTACATATCGTAAACCACCCAAGAAGCAAGTAGGAACGGAAGGGAAACCTGGCATGTTCTTGCGCAACTTTCTGGTAGAAGGACAGAGATTTCTTACACATAAGGAAATCTCTGTCTTTTTATATTGTTAATGTCAGAATATAAAATCTTTTATTGACTTCAGAGGGAGTGATGGAGATGGAACCATTAAAACGTACGCCGATTTTTTCGGAGTATGAAAAGTATGGGGCGAAAACAATTGATTTTGGAGGTTGGGATTTACCTGTACAGTTTTCGGGGATTAAAGAAGAACATAACGCAACTAGAACAAGCGCAGGCCTGTTTGATGTGTCCCATATGGGAGAAATTATTGTAAAAGGAAGTAAGGCGGTAGCATTTCTTCAAACGATGACGACGAATGACATAAGTAAGCTGGAACCGAAGAAAGCACAATACACATTTCTTTGTAACGAGAATGGTGGAGTAGTTGATGATTTACTCATCTACATGCTAGGAGAGGACCATTACATGCTCGTCGTTAACGCTGCTAATACTGAAAAAGATTTAATGTGGTTAAAGAAACATAATAATTATGCATCAAATGAAGTTGCGATTGTTGATGAATCGGAACGATATGGTCTTCTAGCCATTCAGGGACCGAAAGCAGAAGCTATTTTACAAGAACTCACCGACACAAACCTAGCTGCAATTAAAGCTTTTCGATTTGAAATGCATGTTGCAATACATGGGATTGAACAAGGGACGATAATCTCCCGTTCAGGTTATACGGGTGAAGATGGCTTTGAAATTTATGTTGCGCCTGAAGAGGCAGGAAAGCTTTGGAATCTTATCTTAGAGACCGGGAAAGAAGCAGGAATTGTACCAGCTGGTCTCGGGGCTCGAGATACACTCCGTTTTGAAGCAAACTTGCCGTTATATGGGCAGGAACTTTCCGAAACAATTACGCCTATTGAAGCAGGTTTGACTTTTGCGGTTAAAGTTGCTAAAGAAGCTAATTTCATTGGGAAGGATGTCTTAAAAGAACAGGTTGAGAATGGACCAAAAAGAGAAATTGTCGGTCTGGAAATGATAGACAAAGGGATCCCGAGAACCGATTATGAAGTTCTATCTGAAGACGGAGAAAAAGTAATCGGACATATCACGACAGGAACACAATCACCGACTTTAAAGAAAAATATTGGCCATGCATTACTCGACACGGATTATACAGAAATTGGAACAGAACTGTTGATTCAAGTAAGGAAACGGCAACTGAAAGCGAAAGTAGTACCTACACCATTTTATAAAAGAGATAATTAGGAGGGATTGGAGATGGGATTTCGCTATTTACCAATGACGGAATCAGATAAATTAGAAATGCTTGATGTAATCGGTATTGATTCAACAGATGAACTGTTTTCGGACATTCCAGAGGAAATTCGTTTCAAAGGGGAACTAAACGTAAAACCTGCTAAAAATGAATATGAACTAATGAAAGAATTAACTGCCATGTCCAATAAAAATGTAAATCTAAAGGATTATACGTCTTATTTGGGAGCAGGAGTCTATGATCATTATATACCTTCTGTTGTAGACCATGTCATCAGTCGTTCCGAGTTTTATACTGCATATACACCATACCAGCCGGAGATATCCCAAGGGGAACTGCAAGCGATTTTTGAGTTTCAGACAATGATTGCTGAATTAACCGGCCAACCGATTGCAAATTCCTCTATGTATGATGGTGCGACAGCGCTAGGTGAAGCAGTTAATTTAACTGCCGCTCGTACAAAAAGAAAAAAAGTACTCGTTTCAAACGCAATTCATCCCGAATCACGGGAGGTAGTGAAGACATATGCTACCGGCCAACATGTAGAAGTTGTTGAGATAGATCATAAAGATGGTTTAACGGATCTAGAAGCACTTGAAAGAGAACTCGATGATGATGTAGCTGGTGTCGTCATCCAATATCCGAACTTCTTTGGTCAAATAGAACCTTTAGCAAAGGTGCGTGAATTGCTCAACTCCAATAAAAAAACAATGATGGTTGTTTCTAGTAATCCACTTGCGCTCGGATACTTGACACCACCTGGTGAATTCGGAGCAGATATCGTCGTCGGGGATACGCAAGTGTTTGGCATACCAGCCCAGTTTGGCGGCCCGCATTGTGGATACTTTGCAACGACGAATAAGTTAATGCGAAAAATTCCAGGACGTCTTGTCGGACAGACAATAGATGAAGATGGTGTCCGTGGATTTGTACTTACACTTCAAGCTAGGGAGCAGCATATCCGGAGAGATAAAGCAACGTCAAATATTTGCTCGAACCAGGCACTGAATGCGCTAGCTAGTTCAGTTGCAATGAGTTCAATTGGAAAGCATGGTTTGAAGAAAATGGCAGAACTAAATATGAAAAAAGCCCGCTATGCCAAACAACAATTCGCGGAGATAGGAATTCCTGTCTTATTTGATCAACCATTCTTTAACGAGTTTGTCATCCAGCTGAATAAAACGGTAAGCGAAGTGAATGAGGCATTACTTACCAAGGGAATCGTCGGCGGATATGATTTGGGTCGAGATTATCCAGAATTAGAAAATTGTATGTTAGTTGCCGTAACGGAAATCCGTTCCAAAGAAGAGATTGATCAATTGATTAAGGAAGTGGGGGATATCAATGGCTAAAAATGAATTTCCATTAATCTTTGAACGCAGTAAAAAGGAGCGAACAAGTTATAGCTTACCGGATCTTGATGTACCAGACATCGATTTGGATGCGGAATTTGAAACGCCGTATGTTCGGAAGACTGCTCCGGAATTACCTGAAGTAAATGAACTCGAAATTATGCGGCATTATACAGGATTATCGAATCGAAACTATGGAGTGGATTCCGGGTTTTATCCGCTTGGCTCATGTACCATGAAATATAACCCGAAAATTAATGAAGATGTAGCGCGGCTCCCGGGATTTACCCATATCCACCCATACCAAGATCCGAAAACCGTGCAAGGTGCACTTGAAATGATGTATGATTTGCAAACCTCACTTAAAGAAATTACTGGAATGCATGAAGTATCCTTACAATCGGCAGCTGGAGCACAGGGCGAATGGGCTGCGTTAATGATGATCCGTGCTTTCCATGAGGCGAACGGGGAGCATCACCGGACAAAAGTCATCGTTCCGGATTCCGCTCACGGGACAAATCCAGCATCTGCTGCAGTGGCAGGCTTTGATGCTATAACAGTGAAATCCAATGAAGACGGTCTTGTTGATATTGAAGATTTAAAGCGGGTTGTAGATGAAAATACAGCTGCTTTAATGCTTACGAATCCGAACACACTTGGTCTCTTTGAAAAAGAAATTATGGAGATGGCCGAGATTGTTCATGGTGTCGGTGGGAAGCTTTACTATGATGGTGCAAACCTAAACGCAATTATGGGTTATACAAGACCAGGAGATATGGGCTTTGATGCTGTTCATTTGAATCTCCATAAAACATTTACGGGCCCTCATGGTGGCGGTGGACCAGGTTCAGGACCAATTGGGGTATCAGAAGAGCTTGCACCATTTTTACCTAAGCCATTAATTGTGAAAGAGAATGATGAATATAAATTAGAACATGACCGTCCGCAGTCCATCGGCCGTATTAAGGCATATTATGGAAACTTTGGAATCAATTTGCGTGCCTATACTTATATTCGTACAATGGGTGCAGAAGGATTAAAGAAAGTTAGTGAATACGCGGTTTTAAATGCGAACTACATGATGCGCAGATTAGAGCAGATATATGATTTACCTTATAAGCAACATTGTATGCATGAGTTTGTTCTATCTGGGAAAAAACAGAAAAAACTCGGTGTCCGTACACTCGATATTGCAAAGCGTCTGCTAGACTTCAACTATCATCCGCCAACAATCTATTTCCCGTTAATTGTTGAGGAAGGGATGATGATTGAACCGACGGAAACAGAGTCTAAAGAGACGCTGGATGGTTTCATCGATGCTATGATAAACATTGCAAAAGAAGCAGAAGAAGATCCTGAAATCGTTCAAGAAGCACCACATCACACAATTGTAAAGCGAATGGACGAAACGACCGCAGCAAGAAAACCAATTCTTCGTTACACACGTGAAGACAATTCATAATGGATAGGGAAAATAAAAAAGCCGACAGACTATGAGTAAAAAAGTCTGTCGGCTTCTCTCTTACCTATTTTGCTTTTATTTTTCCAGTCCAGTTTTTGAATCCGCCTTTTAATTGGTAGAGTTCTTTATAACCTTGTTTGTGTAGAATTTGGGCAGCGCGACCTGAACGGCTGCTTTTTTGACAATATAAATAAACTGGCTTGTCCTTTCTGATTTCTACTAGACGCTGTTTCAGTTGTGTTACTGGGATATTCCGTGCCCCGAGGATATGACCAGCATCATATTCTTGTGGCTCACGTACATCAATTAATTGGGCTTTTCGGTAGCCCTCAATCCACTGATCCTGATTGAGTACATTCAAAATCATTTTCTGTCTGTAATACCGGAATATCGAAAAAACAAGCAATGCAACTAAAACAATTAATAAAACTGACATATTTTTTCCCCCGTCTTTCTCATATCTCAACTCATATTATAAAATACTTTTAACCGCTTTAAAAGCATTTCGAATAGCCGGTCCTTTTTTATAAAAAAATAATTTATATAAAAGTCGATACTAAGGTCGATACCTGTAAGCTTTTCGGTATTTTTCCGCAGGTTTGTGTAAACTTATTCTCTTGACAAAAACTCACATATATTGTTTAATACACAATATATAGTGTGTTCACTCGTTAATTGATACCATATATTGTTTTAAATATTATAAAACGTGGTACTACATAATTATAACACATTACACATAAAAAGATGAATAAAGGAGTGGTTTCGTGTCGACGATATTAGAAAAAGTGAATGGAATTGATGTTGTTTCATTGAATAAGGATATTGAATTATTTGATGCAGTACATCCGATTACTAGTGATATGAAGCTCACACATAGTGGAGTCTCACGCTTAGTTATGCTCGACAGATACGCTTTTAAAGATACAGGAAAAGCTACATTAAAAACTGGTGATTTTGTTGTTTTAACAGTGAAATCCGATCCTAAATTCCCAGCTAGAGGGTTAGGATTTGTACAAGCAATCAATTGGGAGAAAAATGAAGCAGATATTAAAGTTCTGGATGAATTTGTATCTACCCTCGATAACGAAGTAGAGATGGAAACAGGTATTATCACGCGTTCGCTTGATGTAATTGATAAACCGCTTGAAGTCTTTTATGAGCAAATCGCTAAACGAAATGCGACCGGCTTAGCAGTAGTGGAGGAAACGGAAGAAAAACGTAAAGAATCATTTGAAATGTTTTATAAGGAACTAGCTGATCTTAATTTCGTGCCAGCAGGACGTGTGTTATACGGTGCAGGTGCAAATACGGATGTAACATACTTTAATTGCTATGTGATGCCATATGTAAAAGATTCCCGGGAAGGTATTTCCGATCACCGGAAGCAAGTAATGGAAATCATGTCCCGTGGTGGAGGAGTAGGGACAAATGGTTCAACACTTCGTCCAAGAAACACATTGGCACGCGGAGTAAACGGAAAGTCATCCGGATCCGTATCCTGGCTTGACGATATTGCCAAACTGACTCATTTAGTAGAACAAGGCGGATCGAGACGTGGTAAATCTGCTTAAGTGCCTCGTCTATAAATAAACCTCGTGAATTGCTGGAAACTCTTTTTATGACTTGCTGGCTACAACGTAACTGGAAACGGTAAGCGTGAATGCTTGAAAACAGCAAGTGGTTAAAGACAATCAGCAGCCAAGCACCTGCTCGAATGGTGAAGGTTCAACGACCATCGAAAGCACACTTAAATGTGGAAGCGAGTAGAGTAGGAGTCAAGTGACTCCGAAGTGCGAGGACATTCGAAAGGGAATGTAAGATATGGTCTGAACTTCAGGGTGACCTGGAGAGTTGATGTAACGGATCAACGCAACATAATTGGCGCAAATGATTATGCTTGTGGATTCTCACCCGGATATTATTGAGTTCATCATCTCAAAAATGCAGAATCCGCGTATTTTAAGATATTTAATCGAAAATACAGAAGATGAACAAATCAAAACGCTGGCAAGAGAAAAACTGAACTTCACTCCACTTACAGAGACGGAGATTGATTTATATACAAGTGTACAAAACTATAAAGGTTTCCCAGGTCTTGGAGGATTTACAGAGGCCTCCATGCGTGAGGCTGGGCAGAAGTTAAGAGATGGCGGTTCCTATAGTGTTCATAATCCAGATTTCCTAACAGGAGCTAATATTTCCGTATGTATTACAAAAGAATTCATGGAAGCTGTAGAAAATGACGAAATGTATGAACTGCGCTTCCCGGATGTGGAAAATTATACACCGGAAGAAATGAAAGCATATAACGAAAAGTGGCATGAAGTTGGAGACGTTCGTAAGTGGGAAGCAATGGGTTATGGTGTTCGCGTTTATCGCCGCATCCGAGCTAAAGAACTATGGAACTTAATCAACGTTTGTGCGACCTATTCCGCAGAACCTGGAATTTTCTTTATCGATAATGCGAATGATATGACAAACGCATCAAGCTACGGACAGCAAGTTGTCGCAACAAACCCATGTGGAGAACAGCCACTCGCACCCTACAGTGTATGTAACTTGGCTGCTGTAAACTTAGCGGTAATGGCTGACAAAGTAAACAAAACAGTGGACTATGAGAAACTAAAAGAAACAGTCCGCACCGGAGTTAGAATGCAGGATAATGTTATTGATGCAACACCATATTTCCTTGAAGAAAATAGAAAGCAAGCCCTCGGTGAACGTCGGGTTGGCCTTGGGGTAATGGGGCTGCACGACCTGCTCATCTACACGGAAACGAGATATGGTTCAGAAGAAGGTAACGCACTTGTTGATAAAGTATTTGAAACAATTGCAACGAGCGCCTACCGAGCTTCCATTGAACTTGCAAAAGAAAAAGGCAGTTTCCCGTTCTTGATCGGTGAAACAGATGAAGAAACGAATCGGTTGCGTCATGCATTTATCAATACTGGTTATATGAAAACAATGCCGGAAGATATTCGCGAAGGTATTTTGAAACACGGTATTCGTAACTCCCACTTGCTAACAGTTGCTCCGACTGGAAGCACTGGAACAATGGTTGGGGTATCGACTGGGCTTGAGCCATACTTCTCCTTCTCCTACTTCAGAAGTGGTCGCTTAGGTAAATTTATTGAAGTGAATGCAGCAATTGTTGAGGAGTATTTGGAGAACAATCCAGAAGCAGATAAAGAAAACTTACCAGAATGGTTCGTATCTGCGATGGATCTTTCAGCTGAAGAACATGCGGATACACAATGTGTCATCCAGCGCTGGGTAGACAGCTCTATTTCGAAAACAGTTAACGCTCCAAAAGGCTACACGGTTGAACAAGTAGAAAGTGTCTATCAGAGATTGTACAAGGGAGGAGCAAAAGGCGGAACCGTATATGTTGACGGAAGCCGTGACTCTCAAGTACTGACACTGAAAGCCGAAGAAAATACAGTTGGCGAGCAGACAGAATTGTTCGAAGATGAAACTGATAAGCCGAAAGTTGTTTTAATGGACACAATTCAAGAACTGGATTCTACAAATGTAAATATCGGTTCTGAAATTGGGGATACATGCCCGGTATGTCGCCAGGGAAGCATTGAGGACATTGGTGGATGCAACACATGTACAAACTGTGCTGCCCAATTAAAATGTGGTATATAAAAGTTAAACTAGAAATGGAATTTGATAAAACAACCTCTTAGGTATATAGCCATAAGAGGTTGTTTTTTGCTATTGTATGGGCTAACTCTGCATTTGTCACGTATTAACGCTCTGTAATACCCCTACCTTTAAACAAGAGGGAAAACCAAAAAGGTAAGGTGGGGGATATACAGCCCGTAAATACCTGATTCTGTTCAACTAACATTCAGTGGGGGAGGTAAGGAAACCCCGACTGAATGAAGTTTCACTTTATTTCAACGCGTTTCGTAACAAGTATTTTCAAAAAATAATAAAAATGGTATAGTATGTAGAACCAATATTAGAAAGAGAGTGATAGATGATGACAGTCTGCATCGATAATCCCAATATTAGCAAAAAAAGAGCGGGAGTAGAACGGAGCATTGTCTATATTAATTAATACAGTGTAAAAAAAATTTGCTTCCGCATCAATGAGCGGAGGATAAAAGTTGAATTTTTCAAAACAGAATACTTTTTACGTTTTTTTATGGATAATTGTAAGTCAATTTGTTTCTTTATTGGGATCATCAATGACCCGGTTTGTGTTAGGTATTTGGGTTTATCAGTCTACAGGCCAAGTGCTTAACTTTGCAATGGTTTTGGTTGCAAGTTATTTACCGAGTGTTGTGGTCTCTCCATTTGTTGGTAACTACATTGATCGTAAAGGACCTAGATTGGCTTTGGCTGTCGGTGGGATTTTAGGAACTGGAGTACTCGCGATTGGAACGGTTGTTGCGATGGCTGATGGGCTCATGTTGTTTTTTATTTTTCTTCTGACAATAACATTATCTGTTGTAAGTGCGCTAGAAACGCCTGCCTTACAAACGCTGACACCGATGCTAGTTTCGGAAGAACGCTTGTCACAGGCAAATGGAATGCTTGCATCTGCAACCTCAACAACGAATATTGTTGGACCAGTACTTGGCGGTGCGCTTTATGCCTTTGGTTCAATAGACTGGATTATAGGAATCAATTTTGTCACCTACTTGCTAGGATTAATTGTTGTTCTTATTTTATGGGAACGTCTAGATAAAAAAATTGAGAACGACGATAAAAAGCAACAGACCAGCTTTTGGTTAGATTTAATCAATGGATTTCACTATACATACAGTCATAAAGCATTATTTTCAATGATTATGTTCCATACTTGGCTTAATGTTGCACTAGGGGTAAATAGTGTCATTCGCCAACCTTATATTTTAGACTTTGGTTCAGAAGAGCAGTTTGGGCTTGTGACTTCTTTATTTGGTGTTGGCATGGTGCTTGGTAGTATTGTTATGTCAACCTTGAAAGTAAAAAACAAGATGATTAGGTATGTTCTTTTATCTTCACTGGGGATGGGACTTGCTGTACTCCTAACAGGGCTAACCGAGCGCATTTGGTTGATCGGCTGCATATGGATTGTGATGGGTTTTTTATTGCCGATTACGAATACATTAAGTATTACGCTTATTCAGCGTAATACAGATCCTGTATACCTAGGTCGAGTATTTTCAATTTCCAGAATGCTTTCATGGGCAACACTTCCGTTAGCTTATGTCATTGGAGGATTAGCAGGAGACTGGCTAGTAAGTTATCAAGTTACATTTATGTTTTTAAATCCGTACGGGTTCTTACTTGTAGTGGCAGGAGTATCTATTGCGGTCATTATTGCCTACTACTCCCTTTTTAGCAGCATTGAAGAGCTAGAGAAAAAACAAAAGACCATATAACGTTGTAAATGAAAACCGGCCTTCTTTAATAGATTGCCGGTTTTCAGGGTCTTTTGAAAAATATGGTAAGAAATTGGGTGAAGTTTAGCAAAATTGATGGAAAGAGGGGGAATGAAACAGAGTGAGTACCCACAATAATAAGATTTAGTACGTTTATTTGTTTTCTACTCTTTTGGATTTTGTTTGATTGTTAGGATATAATCCTCAATCAACGCTTTCTGTAAGCGAAAATATAGCTTTGGAAAATAAATTGGAGGCTTATATAGAAGAACATGGGAGCAGGCAAAACTTTTCCAGGCGATTATCGATAATTCGCATGTAACAGGAATCTTGTTGACTTATCTTTATTCTTTTTAGTATAATTACTTGTCTCCTTCGTGTTTTTAAGGTATTCTAAAAGTGAAAGAAAAAATTTTGCGTTGGATAAACTTTGATGTACGATGAAATGAGGTGAAGATATGCCAACACCGAGTATGGAAGATTATATTGAGCAAATATATATTCTCATCGAAACCAAAGGATATGCCCGTGTATCGGACATCGCTGAAGAGCTAGATGTTCATCCGTCATCCGTAACGAAAATGATCCAAAAGCTTGATAAAAGTGAATTCGTTAATTATGAGAGATACCGTGGTTTTATGCTGACAGACAAGGGAAAAAAAGTTGGCGAGAGGCTACTATATCGCCATGATCTTCTTGAAGATTTCCTTGAGATAATTGGGGTAAAAGAGGAAAATATTTACGATGATGTCGAAGGTATTGAACATCATTTAAGTTGGAATTCCATCGATCGAATTGATGATTTAGTGAGATATTTTAAAGAAGATGAACAGCGAGTCAAGGATTTAAAAGCACTACAGCAATCGAAGCTAAGTAACTAACACGCGAGCATGCCAACCTATGCCGCGTGTTTTTTCGCATAAACCGGCATGTAGATTGTGTTCAGCCCCTACTGTATTTTGATAACAAAATTCAAAGTAAGTTCTAAATACATCCCCATCTTTCGTAAGTATTAATACTACGCAAAAATCAGGGGGAGGATTATGCGAATAGACGCGGTGTTTTCGGGTGGTGGGGTAAAAGCATATGCTTATATAGGTGTACTGGAAAGTATTGAGAAACACCAATTGGAGCTTGAACGTGTCGCCGGGACATCGGCAGGTGCAATCATTTCAGCATTAATAGCAGCTCGCTATACGTATACAGAAATTGAACAAATTATTCGCGAACTCAATGTGAAATTATTTATGGACCCACCGATACTAACGAAATACTTTCCTTTTATGAAATGGGGGTTTCTCTATTTTCAAATGGGAATTAACAAAGGGGACAAATTGGAAGAATGGCTGACCGAAATATTAGCAGCGAAAAATATTCGGACGTTTAAAGATTTGAAAGAGGGTTATTTGAAGATCGTTGCAAGCGACTTATCGCTTGGGAGGCTCGTTGTTTTTCCTGACGATCTTATGCCGCACTATGGTCTTGATCCGAACCTTTTCCCAGTAGCAAAAGCGGTACGGATGAGTGCAGGCTTTCCGTATTTCTTCATGCCGAAGAAACTTCCAGGTAAAACAAATAATAAAAGCATTATTGTGGATGGAGGATTGTTAAGTAATTTTCCACTTTGGATTTTTGGACGCAAAAAGCAATTACGGCCCGTTCTTGGTGTGAAATTGACAGAGAAAGATGAAATGTTGAACGAGCCACAAATTATTACAAATGCGCTTAATATGTTTCACGCTCTATTTCTTACGATGAAGAAGGCGCATGATATGCGGTATATTTCGAAAGCAGAGGAAGATAAAATATTATTTATACCTGTACATGATCTTGCGGGAACAGATTTTAACCTGTCAGAAGAGAAAAAATTGGAACTTGCTGCTATAGGGAAAGAGGCAGCAGATCAGTTTCTTAGGGGCTGGTCAGGCTAGAAGCGGATTTAAAAATAAAAGAAGCCGGACCGAGTTACTTAGAAAGTGGCTCGGTCTTTTCCTTTTGTTTTCGATTTATTTCCTTCAATTACCCGTAAATGGGTAGGACGCCTTTTACCTTTCCGTGATCGGTCAGTTTTTCGATTAGCTAAAGGGGCCGGAGTTGGTTTCTTAGGTGCAGCTTGTTGGTATTTTGATTGGGATTGTTTCACTGCTTGTTTATATTTCTTCATTTCATCGGACGAACCTCTTGAACGGTTAACAATAAAATAGAGCAACGCAAAAATAGCGACGGCAAAACCGAGCATCATAGCCATTCCCATTAGAAAATTACGAGTATTTCCGAACAGCTGTGTAATCAATCCGAATACAGCAAGGGCGATAATGATGTAAAAAAGATAAGCTATTTTATTACGCTTCATGAAGAAGTCCTCCTTTCCTTCATAAAAATACACTCTACTAGCTATATACCACAATTAAGCATCGGGAAACTTAGAAGTTACGGAAAGAACTGCACCTGATAAAGTGAAACTTCATTCAGTGGGGTTTCCTTACTGTATACCCCCCACTTTCACATGTTGCGCTTCCCTCATGTATAGAAGTGGGGGTTACAGACCGTTAATGCGTGATAAACTATTAACAGTTTTGACCAGTAACATAAAACTATACGTGATAATTCATGTTTCTTATTTGTCTGATATCACTAATGTTTCCCTGCTTTAATTGTACTAAAAATAATAACATAAGACTATTGGTTAAGCTTATTATTATAATGAATTATTGTTTTCCGAGTGAAAGAAAACTTTAGGATTGGTCATACTACTGGTTGAGGTGATCAACTATGGCGGAAAATAAAGATAAGAAGCAAGATACAGCTTCTAACTACTCACTTGGTCGAGCACTTATAATTGGAGCGGTTGGCGGATTTCTATGGAGCTTGTTTCTCGCAGTTTCTTATTTTTTTAACTTGACAGAAGTTGCTCCAAAAACATTTTTATTGAAACCGTGGATACAAGCAGGGTGGTCTGATCGTTTAGTTGGTCATATTGTTGCTATTATTATAGCGAGCATCTTATCTCTTTTCCCGGCGGTTATTTATTTTGGCTTATTCCGGAAAGTAAATTCAATCTGGATGGGGGTTGGGTATGGTATTTTACTTTGGGGGATTACCTTTTTCCTCATGCAACCGCTCCTTCCCTATACAAGACCAATGGCGGATCTCAACTTGGAAACATGGGTTACGACCGTGTGTATATTTATATTATATGGTCTGTTCACCGGTTATTCCATTTCCTATGATTATCATGAAACAAAGATACGTAAAATCAGACAAGAGCCGGAAAGTTAGTCTTTAAAAATTACCATTCAAGGTAACATTATGATACACTAAAAAAACGATGAACTATATTGAAAAATTTGATGGGGGAAGAGATGAACGATGGTTAAATTACAGAAACTGCGGGAAAAATTACTAGAAAACAAATTAGACGCTTTTATTATTGCTAGCCAAATCAACAGAAGATATATTAGCGGTTTTACCGGTACGGCAGGCGTTGCAATTATATCGGATAAGGACGCTCGGTTTATCACAGACTTCCGTTATACTGAACAAGCAAGTGCACAAGCTGAAGGTTTTCAAGTGATTGAACATAAACAGGGTCTGGATGCCGAAGTGAAAAAGCAATTAAACGATATGAATGTAAACCGGGTAGGCTTTGAAAAAGATTATACTACATATGGGCAATTTGAAACGTATAAAAAAATGTTGGATGTGGAGCTAGTTCCAGTCAGCGGTCTTGTGGAAGCTTTACGGATGATTAAGACACCGGAAGAGCTTGCGATTATGAAGCAAGCAGCCGAGATTGCGGATGATGCGTTTGTGCATATCCAATCTTATATCAAACCGGGAGTAAAAGAAATTGAGGTCGCTAATGAGCTGGAATTTTTCATGCGCGGTAAAGGGGCCACATCCTCAAGCTTCGATACGATTGTTGCTTCTGGACACCGTTCTGCCATGCCGCATGGGGTAGCTTCTGAAAAAGTAATCCAAGCAGGGGAACTGGTTACATTAGATTACGGCGCCTTGTACAAAGGATACTGCTCGGATATTACGCGAACAGTAGCAGTTGGTGAAGTTAGTGATGAACTTCGGAAAATTTATGATATCGTGTTAGAAGCGAATATGCGTGGGGTAAGAGAAATTAAACCGGGTATGACCGGAGTTGAAGCGGATGCCATCACAAGAGATTATATTACCGAAATGGGTTATGGGGAGAACTTTGGACACTCGACAGGGCACGGTCTCGGTATGGAGGTTCATGAAGCGCCAGGAATCTCCACACGTTCTAAACAAAAATTAGAACCGGGTATGGTCGTAACAGTAGAGCCAGGAATCTATGTAGCTGGGGTTGGCGGCTGCCGAATTGAAGATGATATTGTCATTACAGAAGAAGGAAATAAACGGTTAACCACCTCATCAAAAGAATTCATTCAATTAGGATGACACATAAGGAGGAAAATTAATGATTTCAGTAAACGATTTTAAAACAGGTCTTACGATTAAAGTAGATGGAGATATTTTGCAAGTAATTGAGTTCCAGCATGTTAAGCCAGGAAAAGGAGCTGCATTTGTCCGTTCGAAATTACGTAACTTGAGGAATGGTAATATCCAAGAAAAAACATTCCGCGGCGGTGAAAAGGTAGAACGTGCTCATATTGAAACGAATAAAATGCAATACTTGTATGCTTCAGGTGATTCCCATGCATTCATGGATACAAATACGTATGAACAAATTGAAATTCCAGGAAGCCGTCTCGAGCATGAATTAAAATTCATCGTGGAAAATATGGAAGTTACAGTTATTTCGTATGAGGGCGAAATTCTCGGAATCGACCTTCCTAAAAACGTGGAGCTTGAAGTTACGGAAACCGAGCCAGGAATTAAAGGCGATACCCAAAGCGGCGGTTCCAAATCAGCTACATTAGAAACAGGTATAACCGTACAAGTTCCATTATTTGTGAATCAAGGGGATAAACTAGTCATTAGTACCGACGAAGGTAAATACGTTTCCCGTGCAAACTAAAATTTATCACGTATTAACGGTCTGTAATACCCCCATCTTTAAACATGAGGGAAGCCCGAGATGGGAAGGTGGGGGATATACAGTCCGTAAATACCTGATTCTGTTCAACTAACATTTGTATGAAAATACTTACGAAATAACGCTAAAAATGGCAATAAGAAAGTAGATCCCTTAAATCCTGATTTTTTAAGAGATGAAGTTAGTTATTCATATTTAGTTTAGAACTTAAGCTAT
>NZ_WOWT01000018.1:0-86010 GCF_009746545.1 Oceanobacillus sp. AG | reverse complement strand
GATGCTTTGAATAAAACGAACAAGAAATTCAAAAAGTTAATCAAAAGTCAACTACAGTATTGGTTTGCGGGATTACCTAACTATATCAAGGTATACCTGCCTAGTTTGGGCTGCGAAAGTTGAGTTAGGCATATAAAATAACTTTAAGTGTTCTTCCTGGCGATCTTTAGTTTTTTTCACAAAGCTCCCTTTTTTGCCATAAACGACAAAGCTGGGTCTCTCTTTGATTCTAAAATAACTCGATTTAACAGATACCTTTAAATTACCATAATATAAATCCAAATCAAAGTAATCATTCATTCTTCCTTGTCCTAATAATTGCCTTACATCATAGTGTATATCATCCGGTTTACCGAAATAACTAATAACCTGATCTATTGTATGCGTACCATGCGCATATAAAAATGACTCAACACGATCAAATGAATGGGCAGACTCCGGTATTTCAGGACGATAATAGTCAAAATGCATTTCCACTTCTAGTAAGTCACCTAGTTTTCCTTCTTCAATAACCTTTTGAACGGTTAAAAAGTCGCTATCAAAACGTCTATTTTGATACGGCTGAACAATTAATTCTTTTTCTCTGGCCATTGCAAATATTTCTTTAGCCTGTTCAGAGGTTTCCATAAAAGGTTTTTCAACCAAACAGTGTTTATTATGTTCTAATACTAATTTTGCGTATTCATAATGACTGTCCATTCCTGTACAAATCACAATAAGTTGAATTTCCTTATCATTTAATAGTTCACCTAAATCAGAAATATAATTTACTCCAGGAATCCTATCCCAGCTTTCACGGTTAGGATTTCTTTGATAGATTGTTTTTACTTTTATATTCTCTCTTTGTTGTACAAACGGCAGATGATATCTATTTGTACTTTTCCCATTTCCAATAAACCCTATTGTTAACATAATAAACTCCTTATCTAATTAATATCCTTAGTTAATACTAGTATAATCTTCACAACCCACACGATCAAAAACCTGAACCGTCATGTTAAAAAGCCACCCACCCTTGTAGATAGGACGCCACATTAATCCTACCTTAAGCGTACGGATGATGAGGATTTTTTACATGATACCTAATACGTGGAAGACTACACCTGCAACGAACAATCCTAGAATGATTACAATTGGGTTAACTTTCTTGTTAAGCAACCACATACAGAAAAGCGTTAACAGCAATGGAGCTAAACCAGGAATTAACATATCCAAGTTATCTTGTAAAGTGGTTATTTCGGTCTCACTCAACGAAAGACCAGCAGCCATCTGTTCCAGCGCAGTTTTAATCCCTTCTGCACCTGCAGGTAAATTTGCCCAATCAATATAAGCACCCTCGCTCAGTTTAACTGAAGAAACAATCGGTGTAAATGTTATCGATACCCACCGGTTTACTAATGCACCAAGGATGAACATACCAAGGATGGATGCCCCCTTCGTAATATCCTGAAGCAGGCCACCAGATAAGTCTTCCGTGATTTTAGAACCGGCTTTGTAACCGAGTTCTTGTGTATACCACATGGTTCCCATACGAATGAGGTTCCAGAAAACAAAGTAAATAATTGGACCAAGGGGGTTACCGGTCATAGCTAGTGAAGCCGCCAATGCACCAAGGATTGGCTTAACAGTGAACCAGAAAAGTGGATCCCCTACACCCGCTAATGGTCCCATCATACCTACTTTAACCCCTTGAATTGCAACATCATCAACAGGAGCACCATTTGCACGTTCTTCTTCAAGTGCTAATGTTACACCAAGAATAGGTGAAGCTACATATGGGTGAGTATTAAAAAACTCTAAGTGTCGTTGTAAAGCAGCTGAACGATCCTCCTTAGTTGTATATAATCTCTTGATTGCGGGAATCATCGAATATACCCAGCCACCATTTTGCATACGTTCATAGTTCCAAGATCCTTGAAGAAAAGTTGAACGCCACCAAATAGCAATACGATCTCTTTTAGTTAATCTTATTTCTTGTTCCATTTTATGTCTGCCTCCTTTTTAATAATTATCAATAATATCGCCTAGTGGATCACCAAAGTTGCCGCCGTTTCCGCCGCCAGAATCACCCTTTTTAGAAAGTGCAATATAGATAAGTGCAAGAGACAAGCCGATAACACCAAGACCGATAAGTGTGATTTCCGAAACTGTTGCTAAAACAAAACCAATCGCGAAAAATGGCCATACTTCTCTGGTAGCCATCATGTTAATAACCATTGCATAACCAACCGCTACGACCATTCCACCACCAATTGCTAAACCATCTGTTAGCCAAGATGGCATAGCTTCAAGTAATCCTCTAACCGGACCCGCCCCAATAGCTAATATTAATCCAGCCGGAATAGCAATACGTAATCCTTGTAGTGAGACAGCAATCATTTGCCAAATTTCAATTTTCTGGATATTACCTTCTTCAGCAGCACTATCCATAATGTGTACGATCCCTGTCGTAATTGTCCGGACAATAATTGTCAATAATAAACCTGCAACTGCAAGTGGAACGGCGATAGCGATTGCAGAAGATACCCCGGCTTCACCTTGTCCACTTAAAACTAATATAATTGCAGAAGCTACAGATGCTAGCGCTGCATCCGGTGCGACAGCAGCTCCGATATTTGCCCAACCTAAAGCGATCAATTGCAGGGTACCTCCGAGAATAAGGGCTGGTACTAATTGTCCTGAAACTAAGCCGATGAGCGTACAAGCAATAATTGGTTGATGAAAATGGAATTGGTCTAAAATCCCTTCCATTCCAGCTATAAATGCTATGATCAAAATTAATATTATTTGAATTACATTCAAATCCAAAACCATGATTAATCCTCCTTTACCCCGTATAATTAGGGTCTTTTGTTTAACTCTTCTTGCGCCCGTTTGAGAATTTCGTCCATGTTCTGTTTTGTATCACTTGGGACTTTACGGACATCAAACTTCAAACCAAGTTTTTTCAACTTAGCGAAAGTATCAATATCATCTTGGTTAAATGCCAACGTCCTATTTGGTTGAACTTTACCTGTTGAGTGTGCCATTGAACCTACGTTGATTGTCTCCAATGGAACGCCACCTTCGACTGCTTTAAGCAAGTCTTGTGGAGTTTCAAAAAGAAGTAGCGCACGCTGTCCTCCGAAGTGTTGATCATCTTGTGCAAGCTCAATCATTTTATGGATGGGAACAACATGCGCTTTTACTCCCGGTGGAGCAGCTTCTTGGATCATTTTTTTACGAAGTTCATCCTTCGCAACAACATCAGATACAACGATAATGCGAGTTGGATTTGTCGCTCTTGTCCAAGAAGTTGCGACTTGTCCGTGAAGCAAACGTGTATCGATACGTGCCAAAACATATTCAAATTTACCAGGCGTACCTACATTTGACGATTTAGCAGCAGCTGGTTTTGTTGCTGGTACTTTTGGTTGTAATTTTTCAGGTAATACATTGATGCCTTCCTTCGCTGTATTCAAAATATGTGCAGCAATTTCATGCGATGTATTCATTGACATTCGTGACGCGAATGCTTCAATTAACATCGGCAAGTTCAAACCAGCAACAATTGCCCACGTGTCCTTACGTTCGCGTTCTTCTAACAGGCCGTTTGCTTGATTGAAAGGGGTTCCTCCCCATAGATCAACTAGGAATAATACTTCATCTTGATTGTCAAAAGAGGCGATTGCTTCTTTCATTTTTGCCCTAACATCATCAGGACCTTCACTTGGTGTAAGTACAACAGCCTTCACATTTTCTTGCTCCCCAAAGATCATTTCTCCAGATTGCAAGATACCATTGGCAAAATCACCATGACTTGCAAGAATAATTCCTACCATCTTTTTACCTCCTTTTATAATTTGTTACAGATTAATAATATAAATAACTTTAAAAGTATCTGTAATCACTATTATTAATGCAGAATTTCTAGTAAGTTTATTTCGTAACAATAGATTACTAATAGAATGAACAATCTCTTTTTCATCTTCACAGAATAAAACGAACAAGAAATTCAAAAAGTTAATCAAAAGTCAACTACAGTATTGGTTTGCGGGATTACCTAACTATATCAAGGTATACCTGCCTAGTTTGGGCTGCGAAAGTTGAGTTAGGCATATAAAATAACTTTAAGTGTTCTTCCTGGCGATCTTTAGTTTTTTTCACAAAGCTCCCTTTTTTGCCATAAACGACAAAGCTGGGTCTCTCTTTGATTCTAAAATAACTCGATTTAACAGATACCTTTAAATTACCATAATATAAATCCAAATCAAAGTAATCATTCATTCTTCCTTGTCCTAATAATTGCCTTACATCATAGTGTATATCATCCGGTTTACCGAAATAACTAATAACCTGATCTATTGTATGCGTACCATGCGCATATAAAAATGACTCAACACGATCAAATGAATGGGCAGACTCCGGTATTTCAGGACGATAATAGTCAAAATGCATTTCCACTTCTAGTAAGTCACCTAGTTTTCCTTCTTCAATAACCTTTTGAACGGTTAAAAAGTCGCTATCAAAACGTCTATTTTGATACGGCTGAACAATTAATTCTTTTTCTCTGGCCATTGCAAATATTTCTTTAGCCTGTTCAGAGGTTTCCATAAAAGGTTTTTCAACCAAACAGTGTTTATTATGTTCTAATACTAATTTTGCGTATTCATAATGACTGTCCATTCCTGTACAAATCACAATAAGTTGAATTTCCTTATCATTTAATAGTTCACCTAAATCAGAAATATAATTTACTCCAGGAATCCTATCCCAGCTTTCACGGTTAGGATTTCTTTGATAGATTGTTTTTACTTTTATATTCTCTCTTTGTTGTACAAACGGCAGATGATATCTATTTGTACTTTTCCCATTTCCAATAAACCCTATTGTTAACATAATAAACTCCTTATCTAATTAATATCCTTAGTTAATACTAGTATAATCTTCACAACCCACACGATCAAAAACCTGAACCGTCATGTTAAAAAGCCACCCACCCTTGTAGATAGGACGCCACATTAATCCTACCTTAAGCGTACGGATGATGAGGATTTTTTACATGATACCTAATACGTGGAAGACTACACCTGCAACGAACAATCCTAGAATGATTACAATTGGGTTAACTTTCTTGTTAAGCAACCACATACAGAAAAGCGTTAACAGCAATGGAGCTAAACCAGGAATTAACATATCCAAGTTATCTTGTAAAGTGGTTATTTCGGTCTCACTCAACGAAAGACCAGCAGCCATCTGTTCCAGCGCAGTTTTAATCCCTTCTGCACCTGCAGGTAAATTTGCCCAATCAATATAAGCACCCTCGCTCAGTTTAACTGAAGAAACAATCGGTGTAAATGTTATCGATACCCACCGGTTTACTAATGCACCAAGGATGAACATACCAAGGATGGATGCCCCCTTCGTAATATCCTGAAGCAGGCCACCAGATAAGTCTTCCGTGATTTTAGAACCGGCTTTGTAACCGAGTTCTTGTGTATACCACATGGTTCCCATACGAATGAGGTTCCAGAAAACAAAGTAAATAATTGGACCAAGGGGGTTACCGGTCATAGCTAGTGAAGCCGCCAATGCACCAAGGATTGGCTTAACAGTGAACCAGAAAAGTGGATCCCCTACACCCGCTAATGGTCCCATCATACCTACTTTAACCCCTTGAATTGCAACATCATCAACAGGAGCACCATTTGCACGTTCTTCTTCAAGTGCTAATGTTACACCAAGAATAGGTGAAGCTACATATGGGTGAGTATTAAAAAACTCTAAGTGTCGTTGTAAAGCAGCTGAACGATCCTCCTTAGTTGTATATAATCTCTTGATTGCGGGAATCATCGAATATACCCAGCCACCATTTTGCATACGTTCATAGTTCCAAGATCCTTGAAGAAAAGTTGAACGCCACCAAATAGCAATACGATCTCTTTTAGTTAATCTTATTTCTTGTTCCATTTTATGTCTGCCTCCTTTTTAATAATTATCAATAATATCGCCTAGTGGATCACCAAAGTTGCCGCCGTTTCCGCCGCCAGAATCACCCTTTTTAGAAAGTGCAATATAGATAAGTGCAAGAGACAAGCCGATAACACCAAGACCGATAAGTGTGATTTCCGAAACTGTTGCTAAAACAAAACCAATCGCGAAAAATGGCCATACTTCTCTGGTAGCCATCATGTTAATAACCATTGCATAACCAACCGCTACGACCATTCCACCACCAATTGCTAAACCATCTGTTAGCCAAGATGGCATAGCTTCAAGTAATCCTCTAACCGGACCCGCCCCAATAGCTAATATTAATCCAGCCGGAATAGCAATACGTAATCCTTGTAGTGAGACAGCAATCATTTGCCAAATTTCAATTTTCTGGATATTACCTTCTTCAGCAGCACTATCCATAATGTGTACGATCCCTGTCGTAATTGTCCGGACAATAATTGTCAATAATAAACCTGCAACTGCAAGTGGAACGGCGATAGCGATTGCAGAAGATACCCCGGCTTCACCTTGTCCACTTAAAACTAATATAATTGCAGAAGCTACAGATGCTAGCGCTGCATCCGGTGCGACAGCAGCTCCGATATTTGCCCAACCTAAAGCGATCAATTGCAGGGTACCTCCGAGAATAAGGGCTGGTACTAATTGTCCTGAAACTAAGCCGATGAGCGTACAAGCAATAATTGGTTGATGAAAATGGAATTGGTCTAAAATCCCTTCCATTCCAGCTATAAATGCTATGATCAAAATTAATATTATTTGAATTACATTCAAATCCAAAACCATGATTAATCCTCCTTTACCCCGTATAATTAGGGTCTTTTGTTTAACTCTTCTTGCGCCCGTTTGAGAATTTCGTCCATGTTCTGTTTTGTATCACTTGGGACTTTACGGACATCAAACTTCAAACCAAGTTTTTTCAACTTAGCGAAAGTATCAATATCATCTTGGTTAAATGCCAACGTCCTATTTGGTTGAACTTTACCTGTTGAGTGTGCCATTGAACCTACGTTGATTGTCTCCAATGGAACGCCACCTTCGACTGCTTTAAGCAAGTCTTGTGGAGTTTCAAAAAGAAGTAGCGCACGCTGTCCTCCGAAGTGTTGATCATCTTGTGCAAGCTCAATCATTTTATGGATGGGAACAACATGCGCTTTTACTCCCGGTGGAGCAGCTTCTTGGATCATTTTTTTACGAAGTTCATCCTTCGCAACAACATCAGATACAACGATAATGCGAGTTGGATTTGTCGCTCTTGTCCAAGAAGTTGCGACTTGTCCGTGAAGCAAACGTGTATCGATACGTGCCAAAACATATTCAAATTTACCAGGCGTACCTACATTTGACGATTTAGCAGCAGCTGGTTTTGTTGCTGGTACTTTTGGTTGTAATTTTTCAGGTAATACATTGATGCCTTCCTTCGCTGTATTCAAAATATGTGCAGCAATTTCATGCGATGTATTCATTGACATTCGTGACGCGAATGCTTCAATTAACATCGGCAAGTTCAAACCAGCAACAATTGCCCACGTGTCCTTACGTTCGCGTTCTTCTAACAGGCCGTTTGCTTGATTGAAAGGGGTTCCTCCCCATAGATCAACTAGGAATAATACTTCATCTTGATTGTCAAAAGAGGCGATTGCTTCTTTCATTTTTGCCCTAACATCATCAGGACCTTCACTTGGTGTAAGTACAACAGCCTTCACATTTTCTTGCTCCCCAAAGATCATTTCTCCAGATTGCAAGATACCATTGGCAAAATCACCATGACTTGCAAGAATAATTCCTACCATCTTTTTACCTCCTTTTATAATTTGTTACAGATTAATAATATAAATAACTTTAAAAGTATCTGTAATCACTATTATTAATGCAGAATTTCTAGTAAGTTTATTTCGTAACAATAGATTACTAATAGAATGAACAATCTCTTTTTCATCTTCACAAAAAGTAAGTTTCAATACATGGTACCGTTTTCAGTTTACCGTATTAATATAATTTCTTTAGTAAAATTTGTGGATAAAGGATATTAAAACTGCACTGATTACCACTTCTGCCCGAAAGTCACATTACATTTTACGTATAAAATCCTTTTACTCGCGGATTGCGGATTGATGAATTTCTGTAAGGAATCCCTAACAGAAAGCTGTCATGAACGTGACAGGATTACCTTTTGAAAACACCCTTCAATCCGCGTTTAATAACGTCGAAGAAACTTAATGATTGAACCATGCGATTCGGTTCAACGTATTTACGAACCGCTATGAAAACATCTCGTGGTTTTTTAGAAGAAAATGAAAACGTTCCATTTTTCTTCGTTTGAACAGCAAAACGTGGAATCCATTTCCCTTTAAACATGACTGAAGCAATCACGTAATCAACTTCCTCCCAGGGAATTTGAATAAACTTACTAGGGTCCCTACTATTGTAAAATTCAAAGCCTTTATCTCCAATCATGATTTTACCATACTCCGAAAGACCCAGATGTGAGGTTGCATCGACTACTAAATCGACTTTTGAATTGATTGATCGGACCATTCGACCTACTCCATTTCTTTATTGAATCTAATAATGATAGTATTTTTCCTCTATTCGTTTTCCTCCCTCCTTTTAATTGTAAGGGTTCTCACAACAATATTATACCTAACAAAACAACATAAGTAAACAGTTTTCAGTTCCTCATGTTAAATCTTGTTGTACTTTTTGTGAATAAATGTTACGGTTGTTTTATCCAGATCATTATATATTGCTACCTTTAGTTTTAGGGGGGTTGAGATTGAATCAGGTTAAAAGACGAAAATTAATATTAGAAATGATAAAAGTAAATGGCGAAGTGAGGTCTAAAGAGCTAGCCAAACAATTTGGTGTTTCAACGATGACGATAAGTCGCGATTTAAATGAATTAGAAAAGGAAGGTGAAATTAATCTAATTTATGGAGGGGCAACATATAAGGAAAATAGTATTTTAGAAAAGCCAATGTCTATCAAAGAATTAGCAAATATTAATGAAAAAAAAGCTATCGGCAACTATTGCAATAAAATTATCCCATCTGGTAGTTTGGTTTTCATAGAAACCGGAACAACTACGCTCGCAGCAGCAAAAGAAATATTCCAAAAAAAGAATTGTACATTCTATACAAACTCGTTATTAGTTATGAATTCACTCTCAAATTATGAAGAAATAAATTTGTATTCCGTTCCAGGTAAATACCGTGATCTTTCTCAAGGATTTTTAGGTATTCAAGTTAGTGATTTCATTCAAAATTTTAATTTTGATTATTGTTTAATAGGAGCAGAAGGAATTAGTGTTACGTCGGGAGTTACTCTACTAGATAATAACGATGCCTTTACGAAAAGAGCTGTTATGAAACGTTCGAAATGTAAAATTCTTGTAGCTGATAGTAGTAAATTTGGAAAGGACTATGGTTATAAAATTGGAGACGTACATGATTTTGATTATATTGTTACAGATAACGGAATAGACGAAAAGACTTATCAGGATATAAAAGAAATGACTAAAATTATAGCAGTTAATAAACCTAAGACCTAGCTGGCGGTAGTTAGCTGTTAGAACAGTAAGAGAATGATATAGAAATCTGAAATTCGATTTACAAATTTGCATGTATGCACATTACGGTATATTAAAGACAAGAGGAGAATGCTTTATGAATATTATTAAAGTTAAAGATTATGATGAGTTATCACAAAAGTCTTTCGAGGTCATCAAAGAGACGTTGGAAAATAATGATGAGCCGAGCATTAATACGACAACAGGTGCAAGTTATGATGGAACGTTTGAATTGCTTGTGGAAGCAATTAATAACGATGACCTCAAGATCAATCATTCCATCTTCACTAACTTGGATGAGTATATTTCCGATAGAGATAAAAAGTTTACGGTATATACGTATATGCACAAGAAGTTTTATGATCTAATTAAATCTAAGCCTAAATTTATCGGCCTTATGGATGGAAGCGTCAGCAATATACATAAAGAAATCGATCGTTATAACGAGATCTTGACGAAGTATCCAAGAGATCTACAGATTGTCGGTTTAGGTACAAATGCTCATTTAGCAGCCAACGAACCTGGTACAGATTTTGATTCACGACTTTTCTTAGCTGACAGTGATGAATCAACTATTCAAAGTACAATGAAATATCAAGGTTTAACTCGTGAAGAGGCTCCAACACAAATGTTGACAATGGGGCTTGCGGATATCATGGAAGCAAAACATATTTTAGTTGCTTCATCAGGTGAGAGAAAGGCACAGGCCGTTAAGGATACACTCGAAGGACCTATTACCGAAGATGTCCCAGCTTCTATTTTACAAAAGCATCCTAATGTGACATTCATCATGGATGAAGCTGCTGCATCATTATTAACAAAAAATTATTAATCCTCAGAAGTACAAAGAGTAAATTAAAAGAGGCTGGGACATAACTATTCTAATATGAATTAAATCCGAACAAAACTGCTAACTAGCTCCGGGAATATACGGAGACTCCAGCAGGAGGTCGGCTAAGTACGGTCACGTCCTGTGACCAACGCCGGCACTAGAACCTCCTGTTCGTCGGCCGGCATCGGTGAGACCCCGCAGGGCGGCAGCCCGAGGAGGCTCACCAGCCGCCTGCGGAAAGCGTAGTATATTCCCGGAGCGGTTGTTGATGCTCTTTCTTATCATTTGTTCAGATTTATAACCATGCTAAGAAGTTATGTCCCAGCCTCAATTTTTTGGGCTTTATGACGCGGGATTTAAGTTTGCGATTAACTAACTGATCATTTGATATTTATTATACAAATTATGCTTGTTTATCTACTGCAAACACAATTCCTCCATCTTCTCTAGCCCTCTCATATGTTTTCATGACTGAAAGTGAATGATCCAATAAACCATAGCACTTAACATAGTTTGCTTCTTTGTATATTTGATTAAAGGTTTCGAGCTCATAGTACAACCTGTTTGATAGAGCCTGGTTGTTCAATTTTACTTCCTTATCACCTAAATGAAGTAAAACTTCTGTACAAGAATTCGGATCACCAACGACATGTATAAATCCATTCTCTCCTTGAATCAGGATAAAATTCATACTATTGGTATCCTTACTACCAACACATTGGGCTACAAAACCCGAATATTCCATTGTGACGATACCAGATGTATCAATTCCATTTGAATGTTTATTAGCCATATATTGGACTTTTTCAGGTTGACCAAATAACTTGATAACAAAATGTAAATTATAAATATTAAGATCAGATAAAGCTCCTCCAGAGAATTCCGGGTTAAAGATATTCGGAATTTCCCCCTCTAATAGTTTTAAATATCGACTGGATAACTGACTATAATTACATTGAATGACCTTGATGTCTCCCAGCAGCTTGAGATTTTCCTCAACTATCCTAAAGTTCGGTAAATGAATGTTGGAAATAGCTTCAAATAACATTAAATTATTCTCTTTAGCTAATTCTATAAGCTTCTCCGCCTCACGTACCGTTGAAGTAAACGGTTTTTCACAAATTACATTTTTACCTTGTTGTAATGCCTTGAAAGCTTGTTCAAAATGTAAGCTATTAGGGGAGGCTATATAAACAAAATCGATATCTGGATTGCTATACATTTCTTCTAAATCTGTATATATTTTTTTTACGTTATATTTAGCGGCCAACGATTCTGCCTTCGAAGTCGAATTCGGGCGTGTATACATCGCTATGCAATCCGCACCTTCCACATTATCTAATGCTGATAAGAAGGTATCTACAATCGGGCCTGTTCCAATGGTTCCTATTCTCATTTTATCCCTCCTTGCATTAACTTTTCTATTTCCCATTCTTTTGCCGATTTGGTTTCAGCTTCTACCATTTCTAAACAGTTAATACTTGATGATTTTTCGCACTCACACCAATACAAGCTGTGGTTAACATGGATTAAGCACACCTTTCTGATTTAGTTCTATTTCTAAACCAACACATTTAAAGGATAGTCCTTCCAAATCTCTAGTTAACTCTTTCCTTCTAAGAACCCGTAATTTCAAATAGTCCAGTTTGATGTGCAGATATAACCCATGCTTCCCTCGTTTGTTTACGCACGATAACGTAATCAAACAAATTTGATAGATTTTCTCCACCGCCAATGAGGGTTTCGCTTGATCCATCATTGTGCCTTCTGCTCATTTTTACTTAAAGATATTATATCATGTAATTTTAGCGAACGCAGCTACCGAAAAAATGAACAATCTATGAAAGACTCAGGTCATGGAATGCGGCGAGAGACCCTCTCATTTCTTTTTTAATAGATTGTTGGCGGCTATGAGCAAGAGAGTATGCTTGTCCGTGCACTATCACATGAACTATTGCCATTGTAGGGAATATAGAACGTTTATCATTTTCCTCACTTTTTGATAACCACCAATAGATGACAGACAGAGGTTTTCACTGGGACAAATGCTCTGACCCTCTGTCCCAATTCAGAAAAGAGCTCAACAGGTTTGTTCCTGTTAAGCTCTTTATCAAAGTTTAACTAAAATCAATTAGGGTATATTTCTTTTTCCCGCGGCGGATGATGGTAAATACATCCTCGATACGGTCGTTTGCAGTTATTGTGTATGCGACGTCCTGCTGTCTTTCGCCATTAATGTAGATCGCACCATTTGAAATATCTTCTCTTGCCTGGCGTTTCGATGGGGAAATCTTCGCTTGAACGAGCAAGTCGACTAAACCGATATCTTCTTTATCTAAAGCATGTGTCGGCACATCTTTAAATCCTTGCTCGATTTCCGAGATCGATAATTCCTTAATATTCCCGCTGAATAATGCTTCTGAAATGCGGATTGCCTGCTCGAGCGCTTCCTCACTGTGGACCATTTTTGTCATTTCTTCAGCAAGTCTTCTTTGGGCAACTCGCTTCTCTGGCTGTGTTTCTACTTCTTTCTCTAGCTCTTCAATTTCTTCTTTTGAGAGGAATGTGAAGTACTTCAAGAATTTCACAACGTCGCGATCGTCTGTGTTGATCCAGAACTGGTAAAATTCATATGGAGTCGTTTTTTCCGGATCAAGCCAGATTGCGTTACCAGCAGTTTTTCCGAATTTCGTACCGTCTGCTTTCGTAATTAATGGAACGGTTAAACCGAATACGTTAACTTCCTCTTCTTCCGGATTCTCTCTCGTCCGGCGGATCATTTCCATTCCTGCTGTAATGTTCCCCCACTGATCGCTACCACCAATTTGCAGCTGAACATTCTCTTCTTCATACAATTTCATGTAGTCAATCGACTGAAGCAGCATGTAACTGAATTCCGTGTACGTAATACCTGATTCAATCCGAGAAGAAACAGATTCTTTCGCAAGCATGTAGTTAATGCTGAAATGCTTTCCTGCATCGCGTAATACATCAATAAATGTCATATTGCTTAACCAGTCATGGTTATTCCGAGATACGACAGGGTTCTCCCCTTCCCCGAATTTTACAAGACGACCAATTTGCTCCTGGATACTGTTCGCATAACCCATCACAACATCTGCAGTGTTCAAAGAGCGCTCCGCTGAACGTCCGCTCGGGTCACCAATCATACCCGTACCACCACCAACTAGTGCTATTGGCTTATGTCCAGCTTTCTGGAATCTTTTCAGCATGACAATTGGTACAAGGTGGCCGATATGAAGACTGTCTGCTGTCGGGTCGAACCCGCAATACAATGTAACAGATTGTGTATTTAATAAATCTTCCAAACCTTCCCGGTCCGTGACTTGATTGATTAGTCCCCGCCATTCCAACTCTTCTAAGATATTCATCCTACTATCTCCTTTATAATAAAAATCAAAAAAGCTCGTTCCTTATAAAAAAGGGACGAGCTTATTCACGCGGTACCACCCTTGTTGCACAACTATGCCACTTGGGATTGTTAACGATGTCTCCACCGTTCTTAAGGCTGCTCACCAAAAGAAATGCTCCAGATTGTAATTCGCCTGTAAATATATATTGGCTTGCACCGACCGCCAACTCTCTTTAATAGGGATTTACTAGACTACTGGTTCCTTCTTAGCATAATAAGTTTATTTAAATTATATTATTAACACAAAAATAGTTCCTTAGCAACCTTTTCTGAAAAAGCGTTCATGAAAAAATCGTTATATGGTATAATTATAAACGAGTTTTAGGAGGGTTTCAAATGGATTTTAAAAAAAGCATCCAACAATTTTTCAATAAATTAAAAGAATCCTGGAAAGCAGGAAAAATCCAAAAGACAAGCCGAATTACATATGGTGTGATGTGGAATGTCATTTTATTCTTTCTAATTATTAGCTTTATCGGCATGTTTTTCATTGGAGGAATTGGTGCAGGTTACTTTGCTTCCCTCGTAAAAGATGAAAAAATCCTTGATTATGAAACAATGGCGCAGGAGATTTACGATTATGCCGAAACATCGAGTATGTATTTTGCCAATAACGTCTATTTAGGTGATATCAATGCCGATCTTTATAGGGATGAAACGACACTGGATAATATCGCCCCCGAGCTTATTAGTGCAGTAATCGCCACGGAAGATGAATATTTTAATGAACATCAAGGTGTTGTTCCAAAAGCTATTGTACGGGCTGTTTTACAGGAATTGACAAATGCATCCACCCAAACTGGTGGTAGTACGCTAACACAGCAATTAATTAAGAACCAAATTTTAACGAATGAAGTGTCCTTTGAAAGAAAAGCGAAAGAAATTCTGTTAGCATTAAGATTGGAACGATTCTTTGAAAAAGATGAAATTCTCGAAGCCTACTTAAATATCGTCCCATATGGCCGTGACTCATCAGGAAGAAATATTGCTGGTGTCCAGACAGCGGCTCAGGGAATCTTTGGTCTTGATGCGAAAGATGTGAATCTAGCCCAAGCAGCCTATCTTGCTGGTTTACCGCAAAGTCCATCGGCTTACACTCCGTTCGTCAGCGGTGGTGGCTTAAAGGATGAGGAAGATATTCAGTACGGGCTGAACCGAATGAAGACCGTTTTAAACAGAATGCTTGATATGGAGTACATTACACAAGAAGAATATGATGAAGCAATCAACTACGATCTTGTTGCAGATTTTAAAGAAGATCAAAAGTCACCATTTGAAGAGTACCCGGTCTTGGCAGCACAAATTCAAACCGATGCAAAAGATATTTTGTACAACGTATTTTTAGAAGAAGACGGGATTACAAAAGAAGATTTACAAGAAAACCCGAAACTTAAAGATGAATATAAATCACGTGCGGCTCGTGCTTTGCAAACGAATGGGTATGAAATCCACTCGACGATCGATAAAGAATTGTACGATGTGTTCCAGGAAATCGGAAAAAACTTTGATCAATACGGCAATAACAAGTTCACCGAATATCCAAAAGGATCCGGTGAGATGATTGAACAGGCTGTACAAGGTGCAGCTATCATGATTGAAAACTCTACTGGGCGGATTATTAGTTTATTTGGGAACCGGAACCCAAGTATTGAGAATCATTATAATTATGCAACACAAGCAGTGCGCTCAAATGGAAGTGCGATGAAACCGATTCTTGTATACGGACCAGCGATGGAAGAAGGACTTATCCAGCCGGGAACACCTATTGCCGATGCGTACTTGGCAGTTCCGGATGGCGGTGGAACAAAAGAAATCAAGAATATTGACTTAAGGCATCACGGCTTGTTACCGGCTCGGACGAACTTGGCTAAGTCATATAACATACCAGCCGTAAGAACTTATCTACCAATGATCGACATCAATCCAGTCGATAAATATTTGCGGCCAATGGGAATCAGTACCATAGAGGATGAGGAATATGCCAACGCCTCTCTCCCACTTGGCGGATTGGAGCACGGGATCACGATTGAAGAGAACACGAACGCTTTCTCCACCATTGCCAATGGCGGACAATTTGCCGACGCGTATATGATTGAAAAAATAACGACAAAAGACGGCGATACAGTCTATGAGCATGAAGTGAAAACGAAAGAAGTATTCTCCCCGCAAACGAGTTACTTATTAATTGATATGATGCGGGATGTTATTTCAGACGGAACAGCAACTGGCCTACGTTCCATGCTGAAATACAGTAATGTAGATTGGGCTGGGAAAACGGGAACCTCCCAAAATACGGAGAACGTCCATTTTGTTGCAAGTAATCCGAATATCACCTTTGCAACCTGGATGGGCTACAAAATACCAGATGGCCTGGAACATTTAAACCACAGTAAGAGAAACCTTGCTTTCTGGACTAAATTTATCAATGCTGCAAGTGACATCAACCCAGAACTTGTTGCTCCTGACCGTGCTTTCCAACAACCGGATGGCATTGTCCAAAGAAGCTACTGTGCAATTTCAGGAAAGCTTCCAAGTGAACTATGTGAAAAAGCGGGACTCGTCAAGACCGACTTATTCAATGCGAAGTTTGTTCCGACCGAAGTGGATAATAGTTTAATAACCGGTGATCAAATTATTGTGAATGGGAAAGCTGTTTCACCAGGCCCTGACACTCCTGGAGAATTTACAAAAGGCGGCGGGCTCATGTTTAATCCGGAATTTTTAAAAGAAAAAGGCTACGATAAACTTCCGGATATTACACAACTCATTCCACTGAATGAGGACCGAAGTAAATGGGAAAAAATAGGATTTCCTAATACAAATACAACAACGTATAGTATTAGTGATGACGGAAAAGCACCAGAGCCGCCGACATCGGTCAACACTTCCGGTAACCAGATTACATGGAACGCTTCATCGAGCAATGATATTGTCGGCTATCGTATCTACCGGGCAACAAAAGGAAGCGACAGCTTTTCAAGAGTCGGCAGCACGACATCTACAAGCTTTAAATCAGGAAGCGGAGATGGAATCTATCATATCCGGGCCGTCGACTACTTCGGTCTCGAATCCAAACCTTCTACAGCGGTAACCATTGGTAAAGCCGAGAAAAAGAAAGTGAAAGAGAAGGATCAAGATAAAGATAATAAGAAAGAGGATAAAGGCAAAGAAGAAACCTCTGAAAAAGAATCTAAAGAAGCCGACGAAAAAGATGATAAAAAGAAAGACATAGATGAGGATAATGAAGACAAACAGCAAGATGATAAAGAAAAAGAAAAAGAGAAAGAGAAGAAAAAAGACGACAAAGAAAATAAAGACGAATAGCGCACAACGGAATACACCAACGTCCAATTTTAAATCAGGAGCTAAGCTGCTCCTGATTTTTTCTTTTCTATAAGCCTACATATAAAGTACTAAAAAATATACAGAAAGTATTGTATACTAAATGTAAGCGCATTTATTAATAGGTGGTGAAGCAGTGGAGCATATAAAAACCTTTCATTCAATAACTTACGAAACATCAAGCGGACCACTTACAATCGAGGGTCCCCTCTCAGTAGACGAACTACAAAAGTACAACTTTCACGACAAACTGACTGCATTCCGGCCCGCAAAGAAACAATTTGAAGCCCTTCTTGAAATCGCAACCTTTGAAGAGGCAAGAATTATCGTCGCCCGAACCGAAGAAATGATTATCGGTTATGTAACCTATCTCTACCCCGACCCTCTTGAACGCTGGTCCACTTTTAATATGAAAGAATTAATCGTTTTAGGTGCCATTGAAATTATCCCAGAATATCGCGGAGAACGAGTAGCATCTAACTTATTAAAAGTATCGATGATGGATGATTATATGGAAAATTATATCATAATCTCGACAGAATATTATTGGCACTGGGATCTGGAAGGTACCCAATTAAGCATCTGGGACTACCGGAAAGTCATGGAGAAAATGATGGCTGCAGGCGGGCTTAGCCCGGCTCCCACCGATGATCCGGAAATCATTTCCCATCCGGTCAACACATTAATGGTCCGCATCGGGAAAAATGTCTCGGATGCTGCTGTAGAAGAATTTGATAATTTACGTTTTCTTTCAAGATACAACCAACGAAAAAAAAGTGAGGGATGAATCATGTTAGTAGAAAGCATCATGAACACCGATGTTATTACGCTCCCGCCTACTGCAACAATTGAGGAAGCACTCCGTTTATTAAAAGAAAATAAAATTAGGCACATACCAATTGTTGAAGAAGATACCCGAGTAATCGGAATCGTCTCTGACCGGGATGTCCGTGACGCCATGCCATCAAGTTTTCTTAAGGATGCTGATCGGAAAGAATTACAAAATGAAATCCAAACAATTATGACACAGCCGGTCATCACCGTTCATCCATTAGATTTTGTTGAAGAAATAGCCCGAATTTTTTATGAAAAAGAATTCGCCTGTGTCCCCGTCGTCAAGAATGAACAACTCGTTGGTATGGTAACCGAAAAGCATATGCTGCATACCTTTATTCAGCTAACTGGAACCCATGTACAAAGTTCTCAGATTGAAGTCAAAGTGCCGCACCGGCCAGGCGTCCTTCCCGAAGTAGCTCAAATCATCGGAGATCATAATGTGAATATCGTATCCATTCTTATTTATCCATATGGAGATGATCCCGAGTATAAAGTGCTCGTTTTCCGTGTCCAGACCATGAATCCGATGCCAATTATTCGAGGAATTAGGGAAGCTGGTTTTAAACTGCTTTGGCCGAATAATATTATGGAGCCAAAAATATGAGTGAACAAGTTAAATTTGTATTCTCCGATGACTTTTTAACCTATCATTTTAATCCAGAGCATCCATTTAATCAAAAACGGGTTTTGCTTACAAAGGAATTATTGGAAGCGGTTGATTTATTACAAGACGATGATATTATCCCTCCGAGGAAAGCAACAGAGGAAGAACTGGCACTTTTTCATAATCATGAATACATCGATGCGGTAAAAAAAGCTGGTAAAGATAGACTGACACCAGAACAAGGAGCGGTTTTCGGACTTGGTACAGAGGATACCCCAATGTTTCCTAATATGCATGAAGCATCCAGTTACCTTGTCGGTGGAACACTCACAGCAGTGGATGCTGTATTGTCTGGTACAGCTAACCATGCCTTAAATCTTGGTGGTGGTCTGCACCATGGATTTGAACGGCAAGCATCTGGATTCTGCATATACAATGATGGCGCGATTGCGATTAAATATATACGAGAGAAATACAATTTGAAAGTGTTGTATGTAGATACAGACGCACATCATGGTGACGGCGTCCAGTGGGCTTTTTATGATGATCCTAATGTTTGTACCTTATCGATTCATGAGACAGGACGCTATTTATTTCCAGGAACCGGCGACGTTCGCGAACGCGGTATTAAAGAAGGACATGGATATTCATTTAATTTGCCAATTGACGCATACACTCAAGATGAATCTTTTCTGGAGCTTTATGAAACGGCTTTCAAAGAAATTGTCGATTACTTTAAACCTGATGTTATCCTTACACAAAACGGTGCAGATGCCCACACATTTGACCCACTCACCCATTTATGTGCATCAATGGCAATTTATGAAAGAATTCCACTACTCGCCCATGAGCTTGCCCATGAATATTGTGATGGTAGATGGATTGCTACTGGTGGAGGAGGCTATGATATTTGGCGGGTTGTTCCGCGAGCATGGGCCCAGATTTGGAGTGTGATGAAACAAAACAAGGTAATGGAAGGTGATCTGCCTTCTAGCTGGTTAAATAAATGGCAAAAAGAGTCCCCCGTTCCACTGCCAATTACGTGGCATGACAGTAAAGAGGCTTTCCCGGAAATTCCAAGGAAGCGGGAAATCGAAGAGAAAAATTTAAAACTGCTTGAAGCTATGCTGAAATACGCCACCCTTCATAAGCAAAACTCACAAAGCTAAACTTAAGATCTGCTCCTACTCATCCTTTGCAATTACTGGATAGTTAGGAGCTTTTTTCAATCCATGAATTCATCCATCCTACAATAGACTTTCTTTTTTAGAAGGGATATAATAAAAAAGTAAAGCTTTAAAACTGGAAGTTGAATGAGTTTCACTATATAACAAGTGATTTACCATGTCTTTCTAATTAAGGAGATGAACTGATTGTTACTAAAAGACATTTTGGAAAACATGGATTATGAAGTAATCCAGGGAGATATAAACCAAGAAATTTCAGCTCTTACATATGATTCCCGAGAAAAAAAGGTTGATAGCCTTTTTGTATGTATAAAAGGATTTACTTTGGATGGTCATGACAAAGCACAAGAAGCGGTAGGTAATGGAGCGCGAGCAATTCTAGTAGAAAGAGAGATCCCTATTTCTGACGATATCACCGTAATCAAGGTTGCAGATACAAGAAATGGCATGGCTAAAGCAGCAGTTAACTTTTATAATAAACCAGCTGATTCTTTAAATGTAATCGGAATTACCGGAACAAACGGGAAAACTTCTATCACCCATTTTCTAAAAGCGATCCTAGATCAAGCTGATAAGAAAACCGGAATAATTGGAACGTTAGGCACGCTGATGAATGAAAAAATTATTCCCACGAATAACACAACACCGGAGGCTATCGATCTCCAGCGCTTCTTAAGCGATATGAAAGATTCGGAACATGATTATTGCCTAATGGAAGTTTCTTCCCACTCCCTGCAGTTGAAACGTTCTGCATACACATCATTTAGTACGGGGATTTTTACAAACTTAAGCCCGGATCATCTGGAATTACATAAAACAATGGATGACTATTTTGAAGCGAAAGCCGAATTATTTACAATGACGAATAAATTTAATATCGTCAATGTCGATGATTTTTATGGACAAAAACTAGTCCAACAATTAAACAATCCGGAAGTGAAGACACTCTCCTATGGCATCCATGAAAAAGCTGACTTTTATGCGACAGATATCAATTATTCCTTCGATCAAACAACATTTACAGTCCATACGCCAAATGAATCAGCGCAAATTACGATTCATCTGCCAGGTGAAATATATGTTTCGAATAGCTTAGCCGCTATTGCAGCCGCTTATTGCAATGGAATAAATATGGAAGCAATTCAAAACGGCCTTAACACGGTAAAAAATATTTCAGGCAGACTCGAGACGGTTTATAAGCAAGGGGATTTCCGTGTTGTTGTAGATTTTGCCCATACAGAAGATGCGTTGCAAAAAGCTCTCACGGTACTTCGGCCATTTGTAAGTGGAAGACTTATCCTTGTCTTCGGAGTTTATGCTGACATGAGTGAAAACGGGAGAGATAAACGATATGGCATGGGACGTGTCGCTGCAGAATATGCCGATTTCTCCATTGTCACATTAGATAATCCGAAAAAGCATGACATCAAAACGATTATGAAAGAGACAACTGATGCACTTGAAAGAAATAAAGGCAGTTACATCGCGATAGAAGACCGAGCTGAAGCAATTCGCTGTGCAATAGAAATGAGTCATTCGGATGATTGCATCTTGCTTGCCGGTAAAGGTCATGAAACAACACAAATTATTGGAGATAGAGAAATTCACTTCTCGGAAAAAGAAATTGTCCAAGAAGCAATGCAGACTAAAACATTTTGATGATACATAAAAAAAGCAGAGAGATTTTTTCTTTCTGCTTTTTGCTTATAAAGAAGTATTAGTCAGCTTCATAATCCGTATTTAATATTGTAATTTCCACACGTCGGTTCAAACTCATATTCTCTTCTGAATCATTCGGGACAACTTGTCTTGTGTCACCATAGCCCGCAATTGAAAAACGCGACTCTTCCAAGCCAAATTCGTCAATCAAGTATCTGACTACACTACTTGCTCTTGCGCCGGATAATTCCCAGTTGGAAGGATAACGATAGGTGTTGATTGGCCTTGAGTCTGTATGACCCTCCACCTTGATATCATTCGGCATTTGTGAAAATAAGCTGCCGATTTCCTTAAGGAATGGCTTTCCTTCATCTAAAATAATCGCTTCTCCCATATCGAAAAAGATGCTATCTTGAAGCACAAGCAGGACACCACGTTCAGTAATTGTAGCCGTAATCTCATCATTTAACTCATGCTCATCCAAATATGCTTCAACACTTTCCACAAGCTGATTTAAAGATTCTTCTTCTTGTTGCTTGCTTATGTAGGCATCCCGACTGACATTAACATCAATCGGATCATCTGCTTCATCTTTTCCGCTCTCTTCTACATTATTCCCGTCCTGCGGGTAACTGTTCGGTACAATAGAAGGAAGAAAATCAAGTACTTCACGATTCTGAAATGATTCTGCGACAGCTTCAAATTTAATCTGATCGATTCGAGACATCGAAAATAACAAAATGAAAAAAACAAGGATCAACGTTACCATATCCGAATAAGTGACAAGCCATTTTGCTGCACCTTTTTCCGGTTTTCTTTGTTTACGTTTACGCTTCATTTACCCGATCCTCCACAAATCCGGAACGCGCTGCTTCTTCTTCTTTTTCTTTCATTTCTTCATATTTCCGTTTATCTGTATGGGAAATGAATGCACTTAGCTTCTCTTCCAATATTCGAGGATTTTGTCCAGACTGGACACCGATAATACCTTCGATGATAATTTGTTTCAAGAAAACTTCTTCTTCCGTCTTTGCTTCCAATTTACTTGCCATCGGGATGAATACCAAATTGGCAAGAACGGTACCGTATAAAGTCGTAATAAGAGCTATTGCCATTGCCGGACCTAATGTAGCCGGGTCGGATAGCTGATTTAGCATCAATACGAGCCCTACTAGCGTTCCAATCATCCCCCAAGCCGGAGCATACTCACCCGCCTTTTCAATGATTGTACGGCCTTTATAATGCCGTTCCTCCATTGCTGTGATTTCCGCATCCATTATGTCGGTGATCACTTCTGGTTCAATTCCATCGACTGCAAGCATAATACCCTTTTTGATAAAAGGATCCTCTACTTCGTCCAATTCATTCTCCAGTGCCAAGATTCCTTCTCTTCTAGCACGTTCAGATAAACGAATGAACAGTTCAATCATCTCCGGCAAGCGGTCTTCTGTCTTGACGAAAGACTCCTTAAGTACCGTGCCAGTCAATTTAATCTGTTCCAACTTAAAGTTAATTAATAAAGATCCAATGACACCACCAAGCACGATAAAGATAGAGGGAACGTCAAGGAAAATTACTACTTCCCCCACTCCTCCACTCGTGCTGATGGCGAAGATAATCATCATAAACCCAACTGTAATGCCGATCGGAGTAAGTATGTCTTTTTTTGTCATCCAAATCTCTCCAAACATCAATTAAATACGTGAGTAGTTCCTCTATATTTATATCGGCATTAATTAGATAAAGTTGAATCTCTTTTTTCAAGACGGTGTGGAAGAACGACATTTTTATCCGTCACTTCTTCTTTGTTCATATACTTCGTCAATAATCGCATTGCAACAGCTCCGATATCATACATAGGCTGAACGACCGTTGATAACGTCGGGCGGACCATTTTAGCAAGCTTCGTATTGTCGAAACCGAATACTTGAATGTCTTCCGGCACATTGTGTCCACGATCCTGGAATCCATGAATAACACCGATTGCCGCTTCATCGGATGTTACAAATACAGAAGATGGCTTACTGTCCAGTTCAATCAATTTCTCTGCTACTGCGAGTCCTTCATCATAAGAAGAATCGATTGTAAATACAAGCTCCTCATTGAATTCGATATTCGACTCTTTCACTGCACGGACGTAACCTTCGTACTTTAGGTTATTAACAACGGTCTCGCGTAAGCTGCCTACAAAAGCAGGCTGTTTATTTTCATTGTTATTGACCAATTCTTTTGTCGCTTCATAAGCTGCCAACTCATAATCAATGTTGACAGATGGGATTTCATTGGACGAATCATAAGTCGCAGCAAGCACAACCGGCACGGAAGATGTTTTAAATTGCTGAATATGTTCGTCGGTAATGTTACCGCCCATAAATAAAATTCCGTCCACTTGTTTTTCAAGCATCGTATTAATTAACTGCAACTCATTTTCTTTTTTGGAATCTGAGTTACTTAAAATAATATTATATTTGTACATCGTAGCAATATCTTCAATTCCTCTTGCAAGTTCTGAAAAGAAAATATTCGATATATCCGGAATTATTGCCCCTACAGTCGTCGTCTTCTTACTTGCCAGCCCACGGGCTACCGCATTTGGTCTATAGCCTAAGCGTTCTATAGTAGCAAGCACTTTTTTCCTTGTAGTAGGTTTAACATTCGGGTTCCCGTTAACAACACGAGAGACAGTCGCCATGGATACGTTCGCTTCTCTTGCGACATCATAAATAGTTACAGTCATCACATATACCTCCAGTATATTCGTTCTCTTTTTTCTATCATACTCTACCATGAAAATTTTTTCAAAAATAACATGAAAATTTTCATGAAAACTTGTATATAACCTATTCTACCCAAAAAAATATGGACATAACTATTTTACCAGAAGGAAAAATAGTTATGTCCTAATCTATTCATTACATAAGAAATCAAATGATAAAGATATTCTGGATAGCTATCGTTTCTAACTCTAGCCACGTCCACTATGTTCCTTTATTTCAAACGGTTTTCCAGATCTGTGATTTCCTCAAAGAACTTATCAAAGGTTGGGATGTCCATTTGTTGTGCAGAGTCCGATAGTGCTACTGCTGGGTCTGGGTGGACTTCAGCCATGACTCCATCTGCTCCGATTGCCAGTGCTGCTTTCGCTGTCGGTAATAATAGATCTCTTCTGCCTGTTGAATGTGTAACGTCCACTAGAATTGGCAGGTGTGTTTCTTTTTTCAATACGGGTACTGCTGAAATATCAAGCGTGTTTCGCGTAGCTGTTTCATACGTTCTAATCCCACGTTCACAAAGGATAATATTCGCATTTCCACGGGAGATAATGTATTCCGCAGCATTAATGAATTCTTGAATTGTTGCAGATAGACCACGCTTTAAGAGAACCGGCTTGTCTACTTCCCCTGCAGCTTTTAATAATTCAAAGTTCTGCATGTTTCTTGCACCAATTTGAATGACATCGATATATTCTACCGCTTCCTCAATATGAGCCGGATTAACAATTTCACTAATCACCGCTAAATCATATTCGTCAGCGACACGTTTTAATATTTGTAATCCTTCAACTCCAAGTCCTTGGAAGTCATACGGGGATGTGCGTGGTTTAAATGCGCCCCCACGGAGTAATTTCAAGCCCTTTGCTTTAACCGCTTTAGCAACCTGAGCTACTTGTTCATAACTTTCAACTGCACATGGTCCAAATACATAATTTGCGGAGCCGTTTCCTATCTTCGTTCCATTAATTTCAATGACCGTATTTTCCGGTTGTTTCTTCCTCGATACGAGTAGAGCTTTTTGATGATCATCTTTTTGCAGCTCTAAACCAGCTTTGAAGATCTCTTTAAAAATATGGTCGATTGTTGCATCTTCAAACGGGCCGGTATTATGCTTTTTAATATTATCAAGCATTTCTCTTTCACGGACCGGATCAAATTTATACATACTCTGTTTCGATTTCACCTTACCGATTTCCTGAACTAATTCAGCCCGACGGTTAATTAAGTCCAAAATCTCTAAGTTCACTTCATCTAGTTGCTCTCTCAGCTGTTCCATTTGATTACTCATTCGTAAGCCCCCTGCACAGTTTTTAATAATTAGACACAATTATAGCTAAAAATCTGTTATTTGTCACTATTAATTTAATAAAATAATAAAACACCGCATACTATCGGGTTTCCATCACGTTCCACTTTCCTCTTGTTAGAAGTCAAGGTACTACAGTCCATTAATATGTGATAGATTAATAGGGAGAGAATGATTAGAGGTGAGCATTATGGAAAATATAATTTTCGCTTTAGATATAGGAACAAGATCAGTTACAGGTGTAATTGTCAGAAGGGATGAGGATTCCATCCAGTTGATTGATTATTGCATGATCGAACATGAGGCACGCTCCATGCGGGACGGCCAAATTCACGATGTCCCCGCAGTTGCAGCCACGATTAAAAAAGTAAAAGAATCACTTGAGATAAGCTATGGTTCCCCTTTACATAAAGTATGTGTCGCGGCTGCTGGCCGGTCATTAAAAACGATTGAAGCAAGTGCGACAATCGATTTAACTAAATTTCCGATAAAGAATGAAGAAGACGTAAAACATTTGGAACTTGCCGCTCTCCAAGCTGCCCAGGAAAAGCTCGGGGCAAAGAAATATGCAGATAGCTATCAGAATTATCATTGCGTCGGCTACTCCTTACTATATTATAAATTAGACAAGGAACGGATTGGCTCATTAATCAAGCAAACGGGAAATGAAGCAAGTGCAGAAGTAATTGCGACTTTCTTGCCGAAAGTAGTTGTTGAGTCCTTACTTACAGCTGTCAAAATGGCAAATCTTGAAGTAGAAGCGATGACGTTGGAACCAATTGCTGCCCTTCACGTTCTTATCCCCGAGTCCATGCGCCGCTTAAATGTCGTTCTAGTAGACATTGGTGCCGGCACAAGCGATATAGCGATAACCGAGCATGGAACGGTGGTCAGCTATGGTATGGTGCCTCTTGCGGGAGATGAGATTACCGAAGCACTCAGTGACCAATATTTACTCGACTTTCCAGAAGCGGAAAAGGTAAAAAGAAAAGTTGTTTTGGAAAATGAAACAGAGATAGAAGATATTCTTGGCTTCACTTCTACCATTACCTACGATGCGTTCGTTGATCATATGAAAGATGAAATTAACCGACTCGCAACGGTGATAGCAGAAGAAATTAAAAAATTAAATGGAAAAGCCCCTCGTGCTGTTATGTTAGTAGGTGGCGGTAGCCTTACTCCAACCATCGCAAATGAAATTGCTGTAAATCTGAATTTACCACCTAACCGGGTTGCTATCCGCGGTGTGGAAGCTATCCAGCAACTACAGCCGAATGCTGCATTTCCTGGCGGTCCTCTCTTTGTAACGCCGATTGGAATTGCCATTACTGCAAAGGAACGTCCAGTCCAATACACAGAAATTATAATCAACGAAGAAACTATCCGCCTATTTGAGGTAAATGAGCAGACGATTGGTGATGCACTGATACAGGCAGGCCTTAAAATTCACAATTATTATGGAAAACCTGGCATCGCTGCAATGATAAAGGTTAATGGGAAAGAAGTTACGATTCCAGGAGGGTTCGGCGAATCACCAACCATTTATTTAAACGATGAACCGGCTACAACCGAGACCCGTATAAAGCAAATGGATGTTATTAAACTGGAAAAAGGGCGTGATGGGGATGCTGCTGCGATTACATTAGAAGAATTGATAGGGGAAACAAAACAGATAAGAGTTAAGTTTAAAGATACGTCTTATTCACTCGGCACAATATATACTGTAAATGGTAAGCCTAAACCTCCAAGCTATTATGTACAAGATAAAGACGACATTCACTGGTCGCGGCTAGAAAGCGTACAAGATTTTCTTGATTTTTACAAGCTTGGTAGAGATGTTAACCTAGAGTTTCCAATCATTGTCAATCAAAAGAAAATTGATCTTCCTGTTGGAAAGACGACAATACTTGTAAACGATAAGGAAGCAACTACGGAAACAGTTTTACATGATGGAGATGAATTAAAGTTTACTTCTGCTAAGACACCTATTGTAAAGGATATCTTCGAGTATCTCGGAAAGTCCGATTCCTATTCGATTCAAGTGACCTTTAACAAAGAACCTGTCTCTCTTTATAAGCCTGCATATATGGTTACGAATATGGAAAAGATTTTACATAATGATAGTGAATTACATCCGTATATCCGTCTAACGATGAAAGAAAGAGAAACTCCTTTCTTCGTTTTTCAAGATGTTTTTCGACATGTTGCACTAGATTTAACACATGCGACCGGGAATTTCAAATTATATTGCAATGATGAAAGAGCCGGCTTTGATACCCCTATCCACGACCGGGATTCCTTAGCAATTGTTTGGGATGATTGAACGGCAAAAAGGCTACAGCCGCTAATAAGCACAGTAGCCTTTCTTCATTCTTTATCACGTATTAACGGTCTGTAATATCCCCTGCTCTAAACATGATGGAAACCCAATATGTGAAGGATGGGGTAAACAGTACGTAAATACCTGATTCTGTTCAACTAACATTCAGTGGGGGGTAAAGATTCCCTACTGAATGAGTTTCACTTTATCTCGTTGTTCCACTGCTGTTTTTATTGCTTTTCAGTTCTTTATCACCTGTTTTTACAGATTCAGCAGCTTTATCAGCACCTTCTTCTATTTTCTTACTTACTTCTTTTGCAGTTTTTTCTACCTTTTTATCCGCTTTATTGGCAGCTTGTTCAACTTTCCTATCCGTTTTCTTTGCAGCTTGTCCCACTTTGTCTTTCGCTTCATTTAACTTCTTATCCGCCTCAGAAACTGCTTTTTCTGTTTTATCTGCAGCTTGCTTTGTGGCATCTTGTGTCTTCTCAGCGACTTCATTTGTGATATCCTGCGCTTTATTTGCAACTGTTTTCGTTAGTTCTTTAGACTTCTTCGTTAATTCCGCACTTGTATCCATTGCTTTTTGTTTGAATTCTGCACCGGTTGTATATGCTTTATCTTTCCAATCTGATCCTTTTTCAACTGCGATATCTTTAAATTCACCGGCACGGTTTTTTACTTGCTGAACACCCCTATTTAGATCATTACGAGTTTCTTTCCCCGATTTAGGTGCGAATAATAATGCTGTAGATGCACCGATTACTGCTCCTAGTACGACACCAATTGCAAAGTCTTTCGTATTATTGTTTTCTGCCATTGTTATTCCCTCCATATATTTGAATAATATTGATTAGTACTTACTTTCTTTTCTCTTTAGGACATATTCTAAAATAGATGCTCCCCATTTCACCGCTTCATTTGTCTTCGCTTGTTCTTCCTGCGATGCACGGGAGATACTATTCGTTAGTTGTTTTAACGAATGATCAAACTCCTTCATCGTCTCACCGATTCCTTGGGCCCCATCAACTAAACCGTCTAATTTGCTGGATTTCAGTTCAACATCATCCGCAAGCCGGTTCGTTTTATTTAGAAGTTCGGTTGTTTCATTCGTTATCCCCTTTAACTGCGTTTCTAGTCCCTGCAGTGTTGTCTTCGTATCGTTCAAAAATTCTTTCGTTACCTTTATGGTATGAATAATGTAAAACGTCAGTACCACAAGAGCTATAACTGCGATGATTATAGCAATATAAAGCATAACTTCCATTTTTTCAGCTCCTTTAACAAATAATTGCTTTTGTTTGATAGAATAGCGGTACTTGATTACTTTATACCCCAACTATCCCTAACTAAACATGAACTTATAGAAATAGTATATAACTTAATGAATGAAATTTCGAATGATACGGCGAGACACAGGGGTAAAGTGAGTCCTTCCTGCAAAAGTTCAATAATTTGAACCCCTCATGAAGAAATATGTAAAAAAGCCTGCCCAAACGGCTTCCTTTCTAAGGTTACCCTAGGCAGACTTTATCTACTTCCAGCACCCTAAGCGGGCGCCGGAGCTTTGTTCATTTATTCAATACTTGTGTGTGAATTTCAGGCTTATAGGCTTCAATAAACTTCTGTATGTCGCCTGCTCCCATAAAGATCAGCACACTGTCCTTATGCTTTGTTAAAACCTCTGTATGATTAATATCTAGAAGTTCACAGTCTTCGATTAATGCCTGAAGATCGCCGATTGTTAATTGACCGGCTTCTTCCCGGGCGGACCCAAAGATTTCACATAAATAGATAAAGTCAGCACCTTCAAGACTATCAGCAAATTCCTGCAGAAATGTCTTTGTCCGTGTAAATGTATGCGGTTGGAAGATAGCTACAATCTCTTTATCCGGATATTTTTTCTGCGCTGATTCAATTGTTGCTCTGATCTCTCTTGGGTGATGAGCGTAATCATCAATAATTATTTGATCGTTCACACGCTTCTCTGTAAAGCGCCGTTTCACTCCACCGAACGAACTCAAGCTCTTTACCTCTTTAGCTGGGATGCCTTCATAATGGCATAATGTAATAACCGAGAGCGCGTTTAAAATATGGTGATCTCCGTACATAGGGATCGTGAATGTATCATAATAATTACTTCTGATAAAAACATCAAAAACAGTACCTTCCTCTGATGTTTTAATATTTCTAGCTTGAAAATCATTGCCCGGTTCAAGTCCATAATAAAGAACAGGAACATTGGCGGTAATTCGCTGCAAATACTTATCATCACCACAAGCGATAATACCTTTTTTCACTCTGTCTGCCATCTCTTGGAAGGCAGAAAAGACATCATCGACACTTGTAAAATAATCCGGGTGATCGAAATCAATATTTGTCATAATCGCATAATCTGGTTCATAGCTCAGGAAATGCCGGCGATATTCACAGGCTTCAAAGACAAAATATTCACTATCCACATGGCCTTTTCCTGTTCCATCTCCAATCAAATGAGAGATTGGAAAAGCCTCATTTAATACGTGGGCAAGTAAACCGGTCGTTGAAGTTTTACCATGGGAACCTGTAATTGCAATACTCCGGAATTTCTTCAGCCAATCGCCGAGAAAATCATGATATCGATAAAATTCACAGCCTAAACGTTTTGCTTCTTCAATTTCTTCATGGTCATCTGGGAATGCGTTCCCTGCGATAATTGTATATTCCGCTTTAATATTATCTTTAGAAAACGGGAGAATTGGAATGTTTTTTTCAAGTAAAGCTTCTTCCGTGAAAAAATGTTTTCCCACATCCGAGCCTTGAACGGTCTCACCGGAGTCGTAGAGAATTTGTGCGAGTGCACTCATTCCAGTTCCCTTTATACCAATAAGATGGTAAGTTGTCATAAAAAGAACCTCCACATGTACAAAAAAGGATTTGTCTTACTGTTTGTGATAGATTATCACACAATAGCTTATTATAGCAAACAATCAAGGACATGAAAATAATCCTTTCAGCCCACCTTGTTTCTATACGTTTTTATATTCCACTACCTCGAGCCGTGGATTCGGACGAAATCTACGTCCTTCCTTCGCTTCCGGTGAACCATTCAATAGGACGAGATCCCCTGTGAACCCGATATTAAGCCGTAATAAGCTTCTTCCTACACCATACATATCAACCGGTACACCAGCTTCTTCAAAATCTTTAATACGTTCTTCCGTAAAGCCGCCGGATACCATAATTTTCACATGCTGGAATCCTTCATCATCAAGCGCTTTCCGTAAAGCAAATAATAGCTCTGGATTAACCCCACGTGGGTCGAATGTTCCAAGTAAATGATGATTTCTCAGGAAATATTTATCCACTAACGTACGGGAAGTATCGAGGCGGACAGAGCTCAATTTATCGCCGAAACGCTTTGCTACTTTTAATGAATCGGTAATGACATCATTATTATAGTCGACAAGTGCAGATAATTCATCACCAGGGAATACTTCATGATACGCTTCAGCCGCTGCCACGACATCACCACGGAACATCTGAATGAGTGCGTGCGGCATTGTCCCCATACCTTCTTTTCCCCACCATTCGTTCATTGCATGGGTTGCCTGTGCAGTGGAACCGCCAATAAATGCTGCATATCCATCTCCTGCTTGAGTCGTATAATGGTCATCCCTGTCCCCCATGAAAATGACAGGCTTTGGCTTTTCAGTTATGCTCGCTGCTTTTACCACATTGTATACATTCGTTGCGACAGATGTTCTTCTCGCAAGAATTCCATCAATAATTCCTTCTAAATAGCCGAATTGCTGATAAGCGCCTGATATCGTAAGAACCGTCTCATACGGACTGATTCGGTCTCCGTCTTTCAATGATTTGATTTCCAATGTTTCTGGATTATCCGCGAACGAATGAAGTAAAGCAATCACTTCATCCGTACCGCAAAGAACTGCATCATCTTTTTGAAAAAATTGCATCGTTACATGATTATTAGGGATTTTCTCTTCGGCAATCTTTTTCGTTTTTAAAAAATATACTGCAGAAAACCAGCCTTCCCCAATACGTTCATCAAATTTAAATGTTTTATTTGTTAAACGGTCAATCTCACCTGCAAGCTTTCGATCGATTTCTTTCATCATTTTTCTCCTTATTATTTATCCTATTAACAATATGATATAAAAATATTGCAATTGAAACAAATTTAATCGCTTATTCGGGCAGCGGCTTCCGACACGAGGACCTCTCTCGGCTTACTCCCATTTTGCCCAGATATAATACCACGTGCTTCCAACGTATCAATTAACCTTGCCGCCCGGTTATAGCCGATTTTGAAATGGCGCTGGAACATGGAGGTGCTTGCTGATTGTTGATGGACGACAAACTGAATTGCATCTTCAAGCAGCTCGTCCTCATCTTCTTCCATATGAATTTGTTCCAGTAGCTCTTCTTGCTCAAACAAATAGTCCGGTTCGGCAAGATCTCTTGCAAAGGCTGTAACTCTTTCAATTTCTTCGTCAGATACAAATGGTCCCTGTAATCGGACACTTTTTCCTGTTCCGTTCTCCATGAACAACATATCACCTTTACCTAGGAGCTTCTCTGCCCCACTCGCGTCAAGGATTGTACGGGAGTCCACTTGCGAAGATACACTAAAGGCAATCCGAGTTGGTATATTTGCTTTAATGAGTCCCGTTATAACATCAACAGATGGTCTCTGGGTAGCAAGTAAAAGATGAATTCCGCAAGCCCGTGCTTTTTGTGCAATTCTACTGATGGCATTCTCCACATCCTGTGGTGACATCATCATTAAGTCAGCCAATTCATCAATGACGATGAGGATATATGGCATTTTTTCATTCTTTCTATGTTCGCTCATTACTTTCCGGTTGAACCGCTCAATGTCTCTAACGCCTTCTTCCACGAAACGTTCATAACGTTCTTCCATTTCATTAACTGCCCACTTCAAGCTCTGTGTCGCTGCTTTTACATCGGTAATAACTGGTGAGACAAGGTGCGGCACACCGTTATATGGCGCTAGCTCTACCATTTTCGGGTCGATCAAGAGCAATTTCACATCTTCATGACTCGCTTTATATAAAACACTGATAAGGATTGTGTTAATGCACACGCTCTTCCCTGATCCGGTTGCACCAGCTATTAGGCCATGCGGCATCTTTTGGATATTTGTAATTTTAGGTTTACCTTCAATCGTTAGACCCAATGCAGTTGTAAGTGGAGATTTGCTCTGTTTAAACTCTTCCGTCTCCACAATTTCTTGCAGTCCAACCATTTGTGCTGTTGGGTTCGGTACTTCGATTCCAACTGTATTTTTCCCCGGAATCGGTGCTTCAATCCGGATATCTTTAGCAGACATATTTAATTTTAAATCATCGCTTAGGTTTCTAATTTTACTTACCTTCACACCTAATTCTGGTTGCACTTCAAATCTTGTAACAGATGGGCCTTGTGTTGCGTGAACAACCCGTGCACCAACGTTAAAATGTTTTAGTGTCTGTTCAAGCAAGTTCTGCTGTTCACGAGTCCACGAGTCATTTGCATAATCTTCTTCTTGCGGGTCATTTAAAAGATGTAGCGGAATATGAATATCTTTTGCTGGTTGTTCCACCTCTGATTGATTCGCTTCCGACTGTATTGCCACTGGTTTTACAGACTCGTTCTCCGGTTTTCTTTCTGGGCGCTCTTTGTGCCGCTCTAATCCCCGCATCCTCACCCTCTCGTTCCGCTCCATTTTCGCTTTATCGAGTGGTGTCATTACAACGTTAAACGGTACTTCTCGTTCATTCCCCTGTTTTCTCTCGCTTCTCTTTCTGTTCTTCTCAAGCTGAGGCGCTTTTTTATGTACCTGGTTTTCTGCTGTTTCTTCCTGCGCCAATTGTTGGATTGTTTTAATTTCTTCTTTTTCCGGTCTTTCTTCTGTTTCTAGTTTTTCTTCTGTCTCTATTGGTTGCTCCGTCTCTTCAGTCGCTAGCTCGAATATTGCTGCCGTTTCCTGTTCCGGCTTAATCGTTTCACTAATCAGTGGTTCTTCTTGTTTTTGTTCTTTTATTTGTTCTTCTATTTCTTCTATTTGGACTTCCGATCGCTCTTCTTTTTTTGCTTTCTTTCGAGCATAAGCGGGCACATTTTCGACTTCGTTATCCCTTTTTTGAAAACCATATATTGGAGAAGGGACATCTGAAGCTTGAAATGGCGGTGCGTTTTCATCTTTATATACTTTTCTGACTGGGGTTGGACTGGATGCTTTCTTTTCTTTTTTCGGCTGGGCCGGTTGCACCGATTCTTGATTTCTTCGTACATATGCTGGTTTATATTCATTTTTCTCCCGATTTTCCATTGGATCTGGAATTACTGGAAACCGGAAAGGTCTATTCTCTGGATACTTATAAGTCATTCTCGCTTTTATTTCCTGATGATTCTGTTGAGGTTGTTCCGAATCCTCAATTTCAATTTCTTCCTCTACTTCAGTCAGGAAAAAGTTTTTCATTTTATCTAACCAATGCTTTAACATTTCATTCACTCATTTCCTTTTCAATCCATGTTACTTTTCCATTTTACCAGTTTTTTAGAGTTGGATGTAGTTTTATTGAAATTATATTATAAATAACTCCACTTTTCAGCGTCTGAAACAGCTAAGTGTACCTCTATCATGAGAAGCGCGGATTGCTTTCATTCAGCGTAACTGCGCAACTTACTTCTGGAGGTCCGCAGTCCAGACACCTCTCGCACCTGCTGAGCGGCTGGTGAGCCTCCTCGGGCTGAGCACTAAGGGGTCTCACCTAGGCCTATCGACGAACAGGAGGTTCTAATGCCGGCATTGGTCACAGGACGTGACCGTACTTAGCCGGCCTCCCGCAGGAGTCTCGAGGTGTCTGGACTGCTCCGAGGAAAGGCCCCGTTTGGAATGCTATTTAATATTCCAAAGGCACACCCTGTATCGTGATAGAATAATCTCTTTTCATAATAATCATCTTTACCAGTTCAGCTGCCCGGTGGACGGTGACTCCTGCGGGAATAGCACGAGTCCGGAGACCCCGCAGGGCGGTAGCCCGAGGAGGCTTCGGCTGTGCCCGCGGAAAGCATCCGTCCACCGGGCAGCTGAACGGCGACTAGAGAGCAAGTCTGGAGAACGTGCACATTACTCACGCTGAATGAAAGTAATTAGCAGTTCATATTTTGAGGGAATTAAAAACACACCCTATTAGAAAATAGCGTGTGCCTCTTTTTTAAACGGTAAATTCTTCACCAATTTGATAGCTGTCGTCTAGTACGTATATTCCTTTTTCTTCCGGTGCATTGGGGATAGCCAATTCTTTCTGGGAACATATCATTCCGTTTGATGGAACTCCACGAAGTTCAGATGGTTTAATGCGTAGACCGCTTGGCATCGTTGCTCCTACTTTCGCAACAACAACTTTTTGGCCAACATCGACATTTGGTGCACCACAAACGATTTGCAATACCTCCCCACCAACATCAACCTTACAAACACTTAACTTGTCTGCATTCTCATGAGGTAATTTTTCCTCGACATAGCCGACGACAAATTTCGGGCTTAGATCAAAGTCAAGCTCATCATCGAGATTATTAGCTTTAAACAGGTCTTTAATTTCTCCAAGTAATGCTTCCGTTAATTTAATTGCACCTGTTTCAGATAGTGCAAATTTTTCCGAAGCACGGTAAATGTTGTAGCCGAGCACTTCCTGATCTTTTCCAAGTACTCGGACAATATCTCCGTTTGTTTCATATGTCCATTCGTAACGATTGCCATCTTTTAGCGGGATGAGGAGTACATCCCCAATTCCATTTCGATTATAAAATACGTTCATCTATTTCGTCCTTTCCCTATTTCTCTGGGCGGTTTTTCGCGAGGATAAAGATTGGCTCTAATCTTTTATCTTCGTAAATAAACGGTAACGAAGTAATAGGGATGCGCCCCTCCGAGAAATATTTCATTGTAAGCTGAGCTAAAATATCATAACCAGTCTCATTCTGAATATCTGCAATAATCAATACATCCTGATGCGGGGTGGCAACGGTCATATCACCTTTCATATTTGCTTTCATCTCTTCCAGAAATGCTTCATTCAATATTCTGGTTGCATCATATCCATCTTGAGTTGCAATAAAGTAAAAATCATTCCCAGCTACTTTATCCGTTTTATAATCGGTTGAAAGAGAGCGGGCATTAAACATTGCGATTTCTTCTAGATGCTTCCCAGTCCACTCTGCCTCTTGAAGCAAATCTTCATCAATTAATCGGTATGATTTCCCTTCATCAAGTGCATAGAATATTCTCGTTTCCGCGGTATGATCTTTGTGGATCAGTTTTTTTTCAGCTTTTGTTTTAGTCGGGAATGATGTCGAGCGAATCACAGGATAGATATACTTCTCCATTCCTGTCAATTCAACATGTTCATTCATCATTCTTAGCGCTTCCTCAATATGTTCAACAACTTCATCAATTACCGTTTCACCGCGCGTATTATATTTTACAATGATATTTGGAAGCGTCAAGGTTAAGCCTTGCTTCGTTTCCTTCCACTCGATACGGAGTGTGTCCTCTTTACGATTAAATCTAAAATGATATTTATCATTTGACAGACGCTCTTTCAATATGTCCCGCATGCGGGTACTTGTCATTTTCATCGATGGTACCTCCTTACAAACTTAATCTACACTTTCGCAAAGCCATCGATAAACGAAATGATTTCTTCCTTTGTCTTCCGGTCTTTACTGATAAATCGGCCTACTTCTAACCCTTTTTCATAAGCAACAAAGCTAGGGATACCGTAAATTTCATTTTCTTGTGCCAGTTCCATAAATTCGTCTCGATTCACTTCAACAAAAGTGTACTCAGGGTATTTATCTTCTATTTCTGGTAAGATTGGTTCAATGAAGCGACAGTCTGGACACCAGCCAGCTGTGAAAAGAAAAATTGCTTTTTCATTATTTTTGAGTTCGTTAAATTCTTTTACAGATTGCAATGGCCTCATTTTCAATCATCTCCTTCTTTCTATCATAGCTTTCCTTCCCGTCTGTTTCAATTCACACGCCCTGATTTAACGAATTTTGAAATGCTCATGTAAATGATTTGCAATTATTATACAATTCGCTAGTATGAAAGTGGAGTCATATTATTTGGAGGTGCTGAAATGGAACTAACTGTTTATCTAGCTGGTGAAATTCACTCAGACTGGCGGGATCAATTAAAAGCAAAAGCAAAGGAAAAGAATTTAACGTTAACCTTTGTCGGACCACAGACGAATCATGACCTTTCAGATGATATCGGAGAAAAGATTCTAGGGAAGCAGCCTGGCAATTATTACCGGGATGATGCAGCTTCTGCTGTGAATAATTTAAGAACACAGGTGCTTATGCAGAAAGCTGATGTCGTTATTGCGCTGTTTGGTGAGAAATACAGACAGTGGAATACGGCGATGGATGCCTCCGCGGCAATTACATTGAATAAACCGACGATTCTTGTTCGACCGGAAGAGTTTATTCACCCATTGAAAGAGCTATCCAACAAAGCGAATATTACAGTTGAAACGATTGATCAAGCATTAGATGTTTTAGCCTATATTTATGAATGAAAAGAGGAGCGCCCAAAGCGGCACTCCTCTTTTCATTTCTCCAGGAAACTATAAAATAAAAATACTCTTGAGAAATTTCGAGCGGGTAGCCACGTCCGCTCTGCACCTAAGAATGCCAAATGAATTACTTCTTGACTTAGCTTCTGTGATCTTCTTGCGCCGTTGTTCTTCTCTAACTTTTTGACCAATATTCCAATTGACCTCTTAGTGCTTGGGTAATGTGGGTGAACATCGTACCGCGGTCGATTAGATTGTTGGTGAAGATGCCAATTGCCCCTTCTTTCGAGCGGACATTTTCCCTTTTAGCATACCCTTCCATGATGTCTCCTAGCTCTTTCCCTTCTTCTAACTCTGGTAAAAATTCATTCGGCAAAGCGATTCGCGCTCCAGCTGCAGTATAAATTAGATCTGTTGAAACAGCAAGTGCGCCCCAATTCGTTACATAGAGACAATCATCAACGAGCATGACTCCACCCTCGAGACCGACACCTACATCCGCTTCTTTCATGTTAAGTGATTGAAGTGCACGATTGATTGCACCTTGTTTCGTCTCTTCATCAGTACGCGGCTGCGGGGAAACACCAGACGAAACTTCCACTCCCCGGACAGTGTAATCTGTGAAAACCGCTTCACATGCACGGATTTTCGTTGGGTTTTTAGAACCGATTATTAATTTCATTCCTTACTCCTCAGCTATTATTTTTAATCGTATCAACTGTCGTTTGATCGGTAGCTTTTACCAATTTCACGAGCAATTCTTTCGCCGCTGCATAATCATCAACATGAATAATGGAAGCTGACGTATGAATGTATCGTGAGCATATACCAATTACCGCACTTGGTACACCGTTATTCGATAGATGGATTCGTCCTGCATCTGTTCCACCTTGTGATATAAAATATTGATACGGGATATCATTTGTTTCTGCTGTATCAAGTACAAATTCACGCATGCCCCGATGTGTGATCATCGTCCGGTCGAATATTCGCACCAAGGCCCCTTTCCCAAGCTGACCAAATGCTTTTTTATCCCCTGAGGCATCATTCGCAGGTGAGGCATCGAGAACATAAGCGATATCCGGCTGAATCATATTAGATGCAGTCTGAGCCCCGCGAAGTCCAACCTCCTCTTGAACAGTTGCTCCGGAATATAACGTGTTCGGTAACGATTCATCCTTTAATTCTTTTAATAACTCGATGGATAACCCGCAGCCATAGCGGTTGTCCCAAGCTTTAGCAAGGATTTTCTTCTCATTTGCCATCGGTTGGAATGGGGTAACAGGAACGATTGAATCTCCTGGCTTCACGCCAATTCTTTTTGCATCATCCCGGTCATCTGCCCCAATATCAATCAGCATATTTTTAATTTCCATCGGTTTCTTCCGCTGGGCTTCCGTAAGCAAATGGGGCGGAATCGATGAAATAACACCAATAACAGGACCGTTTTCTGTCATTACTTGAACGCGCTGGGCTAACATGACTTGGTTCCACCAGCCGCCCAATGGCTGAAAGCGAATCATTCCGTTATCCGTTATTTGAGTAACCATAAAACCAACCTCATCCATATGTCCGGCAATCATGATGCGGGGGCCTTCTCCTTTTTTTACACCGAAGATGCTTCCGAGATTATCTTGCACAATCTCATCTACATATTTCTCTAATTCCTTCTTCATGAAAGCCCGGACAGCATGTTCATTCCCCGGAGCCCCCTGTAGTTCTGTTAAATTTTTAAAAAGTTCTAAGGTTTCCTGATTCATGTTTAAACTCCTTTTATATATATTCTATTTCTCTATGTCTTTTCAGTATACCGGATAATGGAAATGACTTTCCACTATCCCGGTCAGAACAGCCTTTCGAATTTGTTTCAGCGATTTTTGCAAGGATTGTTGGATTGAATGAAAAATCTTATAAAGTGAAACTTCATTCAGTGTTAGTTGAACAGAATCAGGGATTTATGGACTGTATATCCCCACCCTTCACATCTTGGGCTTCCCTTCATGTTTTGGAATGTGGGGAATACAGACCGTTAATGCGTGCTAACAAAAGCTTGTCTTTTTCCGTCCCAAGACATTATACATTTAATTGGCGGGTTTAAAACTGAAACAATAGACATATAACTGTACTGCTTGTCGCCGCAACATATATTGGAAGAGTTATCAGCCACCTTGCATTAATCGCCATCCGGAAACCTTTCCATTTAGTATTCCGATGGGAGAAAAGACACAAACCCGAACGAAAGAACGGGACGACAGGAGTCGGTACAAGAACCGTTCCTACGTCCCAATCAACTTACGGTCGGTTCAAGTACCGTTAATGTATTATTCGTTGTATTTAAATTTGCTATAGCTCCAATTGGAATTGCTGCTTTATACGTTCCGTGTGCGGTGGTAAGGTTGGTCATAAGTGGCTTGCCAAAGGAAGTCATAAAGGTATTAATCAAATCATTGTAAGTCGTGTTATATGAGGCGGGACAATTTGTACATTCTCCCATGATGATGCCAATGCAATCATCAAATTTTCCGGCTAACTTTAAATGATTCAAATATCTATAAACCGTATTAATTGGTTCATGGGTTTCTTCAATAAGGAGTATGCTTTCTTTTGTATCGATTTCGTAAGGGGTTCCAAGGTTACCAACAAAAGAGGTCAGGTTGCCCCCGACAATTGGACCGGTTACATTACCCTGGACCGTACTGACAGTTGGAATGCCCGGCGAATTTTGTATTTGTCTTGGTGAAGTTAATGTAGACGTAGCAGTAAAAAATTGATTGACGTTGTAGGCTGGACCTCCCGATACGAAATCAATGAGCATTAAACTTTGGAATGTGATCAAATCGGCATATTGGTATAGGACATTTAATAATATCGTTATGTCGCTATAACCCGATATAATTTTCGGATGGCTTGTGATCACGGAATAGTCAAGGTAAGGAAGAATGCCTGCTACTCCCACGCCACCTCTAGTAGGAAGGATCATTTTTACCTGGTCATTCTCAAACATGCTCATCAAGTCCGAGGCACGTTGTTGATCTGTTCCTGCAAGAAACCCATTTTGAGAATAGACATATTTTCCTAGGATCACATTAAATCCCATATTTTGTAACGTTTCTATTCCAGCGTTAATAATACTTGCATCTAGTGGACTGCCCAAGGTAACAATTCCAATTGTATCCCCTTGTTGTAAAATAGGTGGTTTTATCGCCATAGCTCCTCCCCCTTCATGGTTCGCCTTTGCACTATTATTAATTTATGTGAGTTTGTTAAATGAAGTGCAAAGGAAAAGGCACAAGCGCCCTTACAGACTAAGTACGCGATTCGTTTCGCAACGCCTGGGACTGCAATTACTCGTCCCACCGCAGAGTGTTTGTACTAGCACATCTTGTGCGTCGTGGCAACGTACAAACTCTGGAGCACTTTGGGGCTGCAATTAAGTTCAATTCATACGAGAAGTAGCCCGAAGTTTCGTCATAGATGACTCCAAAAGATGGAAAGGGTGGTTCTATCTCATGTCTTTATTCACAAGCATCGTACGTTCTATGTATTTATTAAACTTAAACAGGATAACCTAACTAGTTTTTGCACTTCTTAGTAAACTAAGCAATTGTTTCCCATCACTTGAACGTCCCTGCAAGTCAGTATATGGAATGAGACACCATAAGATGTATAAGCAACTTAAAAAGTTCATAATTCCTATATATTCCGTTTTAAAAAACAATGAGACCAAATATAAGACTCCAATAAAAAATCCATTAAATATAACTCCCCCTAGTAGCACAATAGCCCATTTGGTCTTACTTACCTTGTCTGGTCGTTCATATGAAGTTGCACCACTGATAAAAAATATCTTATTTATAGAAAGTCTGCCAATGCTTATTAGTGTATCTCCCCAACCGATTTGAATCTTTTTAACCTTCCATCCCCACAGTTTGATAAAAAAAGCATGTCCTAATTCATGAACCATCGTGCAAATCGGGAAAAAAATAAATGCAATTAATAAGTATTTAAAGCTAAAGTCCATTATAAACCTCCCTGTTATGTTCCATATCTGCGCTTGGAAATAAAACATCTACTCTTATCCAGAAATCTTCCTCTAATATAGATATATCAAAAAGTATTTCTTGTACTTTCTTTAAGTTCATTTTCTTTATATTCGCAATACCTTATCGGAATTATCGTAACATAGCGCTTACAAAATTTCGAGAGAATTTTGTCAAGCACATTGGCGGATCAGGCTAAAAAAGAGCACATTGTTGAACAAATCTCTCCACGCAGTGTTGCACGCTATTTAAAGGAAGCTGATTTAAACGACATCATTACCGAGTTTGACTGAATCCAAAGATTGAGAACCATGGGACAAACCAAAAGCAAGCCCAAGCTGTTTATGATGTTTATCAAACGGCACTACAGCGAAAGAACACGGCACCCATGTCTTTTGTGTTGATGAAAAACAGGTATTCAAGCAGCGGAGCATTCCAAGCCAAAAAAGCAATGAGGCTAAGAGAACCGGAAATAATCGGACAAGAATAAAAACCTCCTTAAATATGCTATGCTCTGACTTTCGATATAAAAATATTATGCCATTTTTAGCGTATTTTGAGGAGGATTATCTCGAAGAATTTTCACTCCTCGTAACTGCATCCATGGAATTTTAAATTTCCAAGTAACTAAGGTATAATTAAAAGAAGATGAATGTCTATTTCATTTAATGAGAGGTGGAACAAGTTGAAAAAAAGAAATCTTTTACTTGCTGCAAGTATCGGGTTCGCGGTAGGTTATCTATTGAAGAGCCAATTGGATACGAAGCAGAAAGTGACGCCAGAGAAAGCTTTAAGTAATGCGAAGGAAGCTTTTAAACAAAACGGGCCAATCAGCGGATCATGGATTTATATGAAACCTGAAGAAGTCGAGAAAAATGGCCTGGTGTATCAAGCCTATCGCGGGGGAATTACGCGAAATATCGATGGGGAGAGTAAACAGTACGAATTCTATGTTGATGTAGAAACAGGCGGTATCATCGCGACGACTGAAACCGCTTAAAGGAGAGCGCTTCTTAATTGAAGCGCTCTCCTTTCAATACCTGTGCCCTCTCAACCGCGTCAATCCGTTCAGCTTTTTCATTAAAGCGGATCGCTCGGTAGTAAGCATCATGATAAAATGTATACCATGCCTGTCTGTTGTATCCGTATTCCATCCACTCCTGTTTTTCGTGGACCGATGTCACCGGGTAATCGTCATAGGCCAGCGCCCAAAGCTTATTTTCATGTGCATTCGTTGGCATTAAATCTCCCATATGAATGAAACAGTCTTCTCCATCTTCAAAAACAATAATGGCATGTCCTTCACTGTGTCCTCCTGTATGGATCATCCGCAGTCCTTTTGCAACTTCCAGTTCATCTGCGAAAGTCTCTACTTGATGTTCAATCGGTCGCCAATTCCTCTCCCAGTATGTATTAACAGAACGAATATTGGGGTGACGCATTTCTTCCCATTCAATTGCCGTCGTATAAATAGTCGCATTGGGAAAAATTGTTTCATACCCTTCTTTTCCTTTTTTTGACAAGCCACTCGCATGATCGAAATGTAAATGAGTCATTAATATACCGTCAATGGCAGTTGGCTCCACACCAAGTTCACTTAATGATTCTTCTACAAAAGAAAGTTCACTTGCTCCAAAGTTACGAATCTGCTTCTCTGACAGTTTATCTATTCCGAGGCCAGAATCTATGAGATAATTTCTCCCATCCAATTGGAGCAAAATTGGATCGGTCCTTAATTCGATCAAGTTCTTCTCATCAGCCGGGTACTTTCTTGCCCATAATGCTTTCGGCACTACACCGAACATGGCACCGCCATCCAAATGATTCACACCACCACGTAACCAAGTCAATTGCGCCCTGCCAACCTGTAATTTTTCCATCCTTTTCCCCCTCTTACTCTTATTTACTACTAGTTTATCACCCATACTCAGATAAGCAAACTGGGACAGAGGGTCAGACTGAACCCGCGTCCCACTTATTTGATTTTCTTTTGTTTTTTCCAGATGAAAAAACCGCTCAGGGCAAGCACTCCAATAATTGCTAATACTGGCAAGTTACCGATGATGAGTATGCTTAGTTTAGATAGGATGGTAATGATGGAATTAATACTTTTCATAAACTGTTGTTTCGTTTCTTGCCATGTGTTCAAGTCATTATTGACATTTGAAAGTGTTACATTACGCTCACGAATTGATATCGTTATCGTTGAAAAATCCGTTTTATCCTGAAGATAATTCATCCGGCCGACAATCATTTCAATCTCTTCTTGCACCCGTGCTAAATCATTTGAGATTTTTAATAAGTCCTCTGTTTCTTCCGCACCAGCTAAAAAATCCAGTAATCTTTCTTCCACTTTTTCTTTCGATTTCAGACGGGACTCCAGGTCAACGAATTCCTCTGTAACATCCTCGCCAGAAACATAATGATCCAGCACCTTTGTACTTCCCTCCTCGATAAAATCTAGGAATGGATGGAAATCTTCTTGTGGAATACGAATGGTCATCTGACCGCTTTTCAAATTTTCTGTTTTCTCATTATATAATGTCGACTCAAGCACATAGCCGCCAATCCTTGCAGCTTCTTTTTGAACTTGATTAGAAAATGTTTTTAAATCATCCGTTTCAACATCTATATCTGCCGTATAAATAACTTTACGATTTGATTCGGCACTATCCACTTCAACATCTTCCACTGATTTTTCCGTTTCCGCATCTTGACCCTCTTCCTCATTAGAAAATTGCAGTTCACTATCTTCCACTCCGTAGCTTTCTGTATCATGAGCAATATCGGCCGTCCCCTCGGCAGTGTCATCCACCTCTTCCCCAGTACAAGCTACAAGCAATAGACTGAACACCAATATACTTATATATTTCTTCACTTGAACTTAGCCCCTTTCTATTCCTGCTTACTACATTGGACGTCCGTCACATACAAAAGTTTCTTAATTAAAAGATTTTTTGTGTAGCCTTCTTTATCACAATCTGGTATGATAGGTTTTGTAACTTTACATCGAAAATATGAAAATTTCGTAAAACTATGTGATTTTCTTCACATAAAATGACGCTAATTCACTTCGTATTAACCTGAACTAAGTCGCAGAGCGGACGTAACTAGCCCTAGAAACCTAAGTTATTACAGCATTTTTATTTTTTCACGCATTAACGGTCTGTAATACCCCCATCTCTAAACATGAGGGAAGCCCAATATGTGAAGGTGGGGATATACAGTCCGTAAATATCTGATTCTGTTCAACTAACATTCAGTGGGGAGGTAAGGAATTCCCCACTGAATGAAGTTTCACTTTATCGTTTCTTATACTATTAAAAAGGAGGAAATATCGACAATGAAGGAGAACGAAGGGGTTTATGCCATTATTATTACATGCTTGATTCTGATTGCTTTTGTTGTACCGTACACATTGCTTCCTGATGTCGAAAAGTGGTATGGCAGCTTTTTATTTTGGACGGTACTTACTGTAATTGTAATTGGCGTCAATTATTTATTAATTAGGGAGTGGGGCAAAAAACAATGAATACGTCGTACGTTTGGTGGGCTGTTGCCATCTATATTATCATTTCTTTGTTCATTGCGTTTCTATCGCAATCTGGCAAGCAAAATGATATGGTCAGTTATTTCCTTGGCGATAGGAAACTCGGCGGAATCGTATCTGCACTTAGTTATAGTGCAACTACTTATAGTGCATTCATGCTTGTTGGTTTAGCCGGACTTACATACAGTGGCGGGGTTGGTGCGCTTGGATTTGAATTAATTTATCTGATGGGGGTTTCACTGATTGCTTTTTTTGGACCGCGTTTTTGGGTTGTCGGTAAAAAATATGGCTATGTTACACCATCTGAGATGCTTGGTGATCGCTATCAAGATAAAAGGGTGGCAGTCATCGTCGCAATAACAAGCTGTCTTTTCCTCATCCCCTATAGCGCAGTACAACTAACTGGTGTCGGTTACTTACTTTCTGGTCTTACGAATAATGAAATCACCTTTTCAACCGGTGTGTTGATTGCAACGATCATGGCGATTTTATTTTCTTATATTGCGGGAATTCGTTCCGTTGCCTGGACAGATTCCTTGCAAGCGGTATTCATGATTATCACATCAACCGTTGTCGTTCTTGTTCTTATCAGCGGGCTAGGAGGGTTCAGTAGTTTCTTCCAGACGCTGGAAACAGAACACCCAGCTTCATTAGCTGTTCCTGGCAACGGATTTTTTAATATTTTTACATTTATTGGAATGACCTTGCCATGGATGTTTTTCAGCCTTTCCAACCCACAGGTCAGTCAACGGTTATTCATGCCGTCATCTTTACAGAACTTAAAAATTATGATTCTCGGATTTATGATCTTTGGACTCATTTATACACTTGTTGCGATTTTTTGGGGCTTTTCGGCGACAATTATGTTCCCGAACCTTGACAATGTTGATATGGCAACACCATTGATTCTTTCCAGTGATCTCGTTCCACCAATTCTTGGGGTCATTGTGATGGTAGGAATTATGGCAGCAGCAATTTCAACGATTGATTCAATTTTACTGACCCTCGCGTCCGTATTTGCGAAAGATGTGTACGGAAATATGAGGAAACGACCATCTGACCGCATGCAGCTGCAGATTGGAAAATTCGTCATTCCTGTCATTGCTGTTATTGCTTATCTATTTGCTGAAATGGAGTTAAGTATCATTGTACTCCTCTCCGTTGCCTCTTCAGCTGGTCTTATCATTGCGGTTCCAGCTATATTCGGAACGTTTTTCTGGAAACGGGGTACAGCTGCTGGAGTATTAGCAAGTGTTGGGGTTACGGGGGTTATTGTCATCCTTTTAGAAGCATTTCAGTGGAAGCCACTTGGGCTCGCATCAGGGGTATGGGGAATTATTTTATCCACGATTATTTTCATCGGTGTCAGCTTCGTTACGAAAGCACCAGAAGAAAAAGCCGAAGAATTCTTAACTACAGTAAAAGTTGCATTACAAAAAGAACGGAAAAATAATTAAACGGTCCTCATCTTGGGACCGTTTTTTCTAAATTATTCTGCTCGTAGGTCAGCATACGCCGCTTTGGTCATTTCTTTTAGATCTGCTGGAGAGAGTTCGACTTGGGAACCGCGTTTCCCCGCTGAAATGACGAGATATTCTAAGCCTTCTGCATAGGAATCAATGTATGTCGGATAGCTTTTCTTCATACCAATCGGTGAACAACCGCCCCGTATATACCCTGTCGTCTTCTCCAAATCTTTCATTGGAAGCATGTCAATCTTTTTATTACCACTTACTTTGGCAAGTTTTTTCAAGTTCAGTTCATCTTGTGCACGAATAACAACAACGACTGGTCCAGTTTTATCTCCGACCGTTACGAGTGTTTTAAACACCTTATCAAGCGGAATATTCGTTTGACTTGCTGCAGTTTCCGCATCAAGGCTATCTTCCTTCCAAGCATACTCATGGATCTGATAAGCAATTTTTTCCTTATCAAGCAAACGATGAACATTCGTCTTCCTCATACAATCACTCTTTACTAATTATTAACTTAACTAACGAATCAAAAAAATCAAAGCAGTCTAATCTTATCCCAGAACATAAATATTTAAACATAATCATGTTTTTTTATAGAGACTCGAATTCCTTTCATTCAGCGTAAGTGTGTGCAACTTTCATCTGGAGGTTCGCAGTCCAGACACCTCTCGCTTTCCGCGGGCGGCCGGCAAGCCTCCGCGGGCTAACGCCCTGTGGGGTCTCGCCAGGCCTATCGACGAACAGGAGGTTCTAATGCCGGCATTGGTCACAGGACGTGACCGTACTTAGCCGGCCTCCCGCAGGAGTCTCGAGGTGTCTGGACTGCTCCGAGGGGAAAGCCAAATTTGGAACACTATTTTTCATTTTAGGAATAGAACGCTGATCTTAGGGTGATAGTTTCCATTCATAATAATCATCCCTACCAGTTCAGTTTCCCGGAGGACGGTGACTCCTGCGGGAAAGCGGAGACGATGAGACCCCGCAGGAAGTGCCTTTCTTCCGAGGAGGCTCAGCGCGGAGCCCGCGGAAAGCATCCGTCCGCCGGGAAACTGAACGGCGATTAGAGCGCTAAATTAAATAAACGAGCAAAACACTTACGCTGAATGAACGAATCCGCGATTTTATCGAACTCCAAACCTACCTAGCTGTTTTAGGCTGTAAAAGTTAGATTGTTAATCATTTGATTGCTTAGCTAGTGCCACTGCTTCGTCAAATTCCGCCTCAATTTCAGGATTATGCTTATATGTTATTCGACTTACTACTATCGCAACAATCATAGCAAGGGTGAATCCTGGAACGATTTCATATAGAAAGCCGGATAAAACTTTTGAATTACCCCAGACAAAGACCGTGATTGCCCCTACGACCATTGCCCAAAGCGCACCAGCACTAGTGAACTTCTTCCAATACAAGGATAAAAGAATAACCGGTCCAAAGGATGATCCAAACCCTGCCCATGCGAAGGCAACCAAGCTTAGAATCGTATCGTTTTGTTCCCACGCAAAGTAGATTGCGATAAGCGCTATAAACAGCACTGCAATTCTTCCTAAATTAACATAGAACTTTTGGCTTGCTTCCTTCTTGAATACGACCTTATATATATCCTCTACAAGTGCAGATGAAGATACAAGTAATTGCGAGGATACGGTACTCATAATCGCTGCAAGCACCGCAGCAAGCATCATTCCAGCAATAAACGGATGGAAGAGGATTTGACCTAAAATAAGAAAAACGGCTTCCGAATTTGATAATGTAACATCTACATTCTGCTGGAAGTATGCAGCACCGACGAGACCTGTAGCTATTGCCCCGCCAAGTGATAGAACAACCCAACCAAAACCTATTCGACGCGCTGTTCTTGTTTCTTGCGCAGATTTAATTGCCATAAACCTAATAATAATATGTGGCTGTCCGAAATAACCGAGACCCCAAGCCAGCAGGGACACGACACCGGCAAAGGTAGCTGTAGAAAACAAATTAAAGACATCCGGGTTGAACGCCATCGCACTCGATGCTGTTTCTCTTAAGCCGCCCGTTGCAAAGATACCAAAGATTGGAACAAGAAGCAGTGCTAAGAACATCATCGTTCCTTGTACAACATCTGTGTAACTTACCGCTAGAAATCCGCCAATGAATGTGTAGAGAATGGTGACCCCGCCAACAATCAATAATCCGGTCGTATAGTCATAGCCGAATGCACTCTGGAAAAACACTCCTCCGGCAACCATCCCAGAAGAAACATAAAAAGTAAAATAGAGCAGAATCACGATTCCAGAAACAACCCGTAAAACTTTCGCATTTCGTTTGAAACGGTTGTCCAGAAAACTCGGAATGGTTATCGAATTATTCGCCACTTGCGTGTAAGTCCGTAGTCTTGGTGCGACAATCTTCCAGTTTAACCAGGTACCTGCAGCTAAACCAATTGGCATCCAGATTTCCACAAGACCGGCTACATAAAGTGCCCCAGGAAGTCCCATCAAGAGCCACTGGGACATATCGGAAGCACCAGCACTAAGCGCTGACGCTAACGGACCGAGCTGGCGGCCGCCAAGCATGTAATCATCTAAGTTTTTCGTCTTTCGGAAACCCATCAATCCAATCATAATCATCCCGATAAAATATATAATGATGGCTAATAGCTGATACGTATAATCAGACATTCATCTCTCCCCTTTTATGAAACTATAATGTATTCCTCCCATTTTATAGCCAGTTATCTAAAAAAAGACAAAAATTGTTATTTCTATTTGTTTTTGCGACTCTTTCTGCCGGCAATAAATCCAAGTGTTGCAATCCCAGCTGCCCCAGCAACGACCGCCCCTGTCTTCAGTCTGTTATCTTCTGTATAAAAGGTATCTTTAAGTACGAGATTTATATTTTGCGGGCGCTCCGCTAGCCGGCGCATAAAATAACCATACCAATCATCACCAAACGGAATATACGTACAGAAATTATAACCTTCTTCGGCCAATGCATATTGCATCTCTACACGGAAGCCGTAAAGCATTTGAAATTCAAATTTTCTCTTATCAATCTGATGCTCTTCCACATATTTTTTGATGTTTTCTATCAAATTATGATCATGCGTCGCGATCGATGTAAACGCATTCCCTTGCAATCTTATTTTTACCGCTTCCATGAAATTCGCATCAATATCTTCTTTTTCTTGGAAGGCTACTTCTTCAGACTCTTTATAAGCTCCCTTTACAATCCTTAGCCGCACATCTTCAAGATCCTTTAAATCATCCATTGTGCGGTATAAATAAGTCTGCATGACCGTTCCGACATTTTCATAGTCTTTATGAAGTTCCTTTACAATATCTAATGTCGGCTGGTAATGAATATATTTCTCCATATCAATATTTACAAAAATATCATATTCACTCGCTTTAGTAAGAATCTCCCGCATGTTGTCCATGCAAAATTCTTTATCAATATCAAGGCCGACCTGGGTTAATTTTACGGATAAATGACCGTTAAGTCTCTCCTCATGAATATATTCAATTACTTCGAGGATTTGATTTTTTGCCGCTTCGGCTTCAGTCCTATCATTAACAAACTCCCCTAGATTGTCGAGCGTCACGGCAATACCGCGCTCATTCAATTCCTTGACCTTTTCAGCGGCCTGAGGCAAATCTGTACCAGCTACAAATTTCTCTGCACCTAGTCGGAATCCCCACCTTTTGGCATTGTCATTCAGAAATTGATTGTTCGATAAAGCAATGAAAAAGTCTCGAGTTAAGTTAACCATTGTTCATTCTCCTTTGTCTGTCTTTCCCTATGAAGTATTTACCTCTTAATGAGTGAAAGCACTTTCATTCAAGGGTATATTTTTTAAAAGCTTAATCTTATTATAACAAAAATTATACAAACTAAGGCTAATAAAAGATATATTAAAAAAGCTAAATTTCTTTTTCAGAGAAATGCAGTAGCTCTTTGTTTACATCTTCTAACTCATGATGCGAATTTCCCGTTCATTCCACATTTCCCATTTTGCAGCCCCTAATTAGGATGAGGCACTGCATTATACAATATCCTAAAAACCACAGTGCACATGGACTGTGGTTTTTATCCAGTTATAATCATTAAAACATTTGGTATCCACTTCTTCTTAAAATACGAATTGTAAATCCGGAAACTATTGTACCGAGAAAACCGGCTCCCATAATAACATAGTCAGCAATTTTTAAAGCAGCAAGTGTATCTCCTAATAGTTTAAAAGATTCCGCAGTGTTCGTAAAATAATCAAAAGTAGAAATGCCATCTATAATCATTATGGCAACAATTGGATATAGAATGGACATAAGCCAAGTTCTTCTTAAAAGCATATTTAAAATAAAAGCGATACCAAAGAAAATGACGAAATATAACATAATGGAAACTACTAGCTGTATCAATGATGTAACTCCCTTCGCTTCGTTAGATAACACCCACGCTTATTTTATAATAAATAGAAAGAAAAGCAAAGACATATAGCCTTTGCTTTACATATGGAAGAAATTAAATCTGCCTCTCTTCATTAATAGATGGATTCCTCCTAATTGGAGCAAATATCGATTTAAAGAAAGTTTCTTCATAATTGTCGCTCTCCACCCGAAATGCTGCCGACCGTTTAATGATATGGCAACACCGTCGGATGAGCCGAGTGAAGCAATGATCGCCTTCTTTCTGGATCGAAAGTGTAATAATGCTTTTTTATTAATCTGCGCTTTAATATTCCGAGCTGCAATTCCAGCAGAAGCAATTGCCGTTTCCGCATTCGCTGGGTATGGCCTTCCTGTTTCTGGATTCGTAATCAGTGCACAGTCACCTAGGATATAGACATCGTCATAACCCGGAACGCGTAAATCGCTTTTGACCTCTACTTTTCCATTAACAGTCGGGATACTTGATTTTTCAAGCAATGAATTACCACGGACACCAGCAGTCCAGACGATTGTCTTTGCTGGGATTTCGACACGCTTTCCTTCCTTTTCATAGACAACACAATCTTGTTTCGATTCGACAATTTTAGCGTCCATTATAAATTCGACACCACGAGATTCAAGAGAGTTCATTGCATAATTCACAAATTCTTGCTTGCATCCTGGTAGAATAGTAGATTCACATTCTACTATAATGATGCGGACCTGCGTTCGTTCCACATCATACTCACTGCCGAGCTCTGGAATCCGGTCAGCGAGTTCACCGGCATATTCAATTCCGGTAAATCCTCCACCTGCAATAACAATATTAATCCGTGCAGCATTCTTCTCTTCTTCGTTCGCATACTTGGCAAAGTTATATTCCAAATGTTCTCTCAAGACTCTTGCATTATTTAAATTTCCAATCGGAAAAATATTTTCATTTAAATTCGGATTTGTGATAGCTTCAGCTTCAAATCCCAGCCCAACGACGAGGATATCATAAGAAAGCTCCTGGTTTAGAAGCTTCACCTTCTTATTTTTCTCATCAATCATTGTTACTTCATCGATTACAAAGTTTATCTTATCTTGATTGATGATGTCACGAATTGGAATCATTGTTCGCTCCGGCTTTAATGATCCTACCGCCGTTTCATGAAGCCAAGTCGTTTGATAATGGTAATCATGTTTATTCACGAGCGTAATATCCGCTTCATTCCGGCGTAATAATTTCTGTAATTTAGTAGCGGTCATAAGACCACTATATCCCGCTCCTAAAATTACGATATGTGGTTTATACATCTTTTTAAAACACTCCATCAGCCTTAGATTTACTTAAAATTTCTGTATAGAACTTGTTAACAGATTGGCTACGTATATACGAATTACATCATAAGATTATAACACAATTGTAATGAAAATAAAATATAAATGTTACACGTTTGTTACAATAGAATTATTCATCCGCGAAATAAACCATTTTTCCTTTTGTTCATGAGCTAGATAGTAACGATTCGGTTTCGTTTTATGGTAGGATTAGATTGTTGATAATTATAGTACAGAGAGAGGGAATTCTGTTGTCTGAAGAACTTTATGATATAACAATAATAGGTGCCGGACCAGCAGGTTTGTTTACTGCTTTTTATGGTGGAATGCGTCAAGCGAAAGTAAAGATTATTGAAAGTTTACCACAAATCGGTGGACAGCTTGCAGCCCTTTATCCGGAGAAATATATATATGATGTCGCTGGTTTCCCAAAGATTAAGGCAGTTGATCTCATCGATAATTTAGAAGAGCAAGCGAAATTCTTTGATCCAGCAATCATTCTTGACCAGCAAATTGAAACAGTCGAACGATTGGCAAATGATAGCTTCAAGCTCGTCAGTAAGGGCGGTGACGTTCACTATACGAAAACAATTATTATTACAGCTGGAAACGGTGCATTTACTCCGAGACGTTTAAATATTGATAATAGTGAGGACTTCGAAGGAATTAACTTGCATTATCATGTTACCGATATGAACCATTTCAAGGATAAAAACGTCGTCATCCTTGGTGGTGGAGACTCCGCCCTCGATTGGAGCCTGATGCTCGAGAAATCCGCAAAAAGCGTAACGCTCGTCCACCGCAGAGATCAATTCCGCGCCCACGAAGCGAGTGTAGAACAGCTAAAAAATTCAGCGGTTGAAGTCATTACTCCATATGCAGCACAAGAAATAACAGCGACTGACCGGATCAATTCACTAACACTTCAGGAAGTGCGCGGAGAAAGTAAAATCACCCTTGATGTGGATGAGCTCATTTGTAATTACGGGTTCATTTCTTCCCTCGGTCCAATTAAAGACTGGGGACTGGAAATCGAGAAGAATAGCATTGTCGTCAACACAAAAATGGAAACAAATATTCCAGGCATTTATGCTGCTGGAGATGTGACAACCTACGATGGTAAAGTTAAATTGATTGTGACCGGCTTTGGTGAGGGACCTACGGCAGTCAACAACGCCATGCGCTATATGGACCCAAAAGCACGCGTTCAACCAAGACACTCCACCGACATGGCTATTTTCTAAATAAAAATCGGAGCCTATTCCTATATGAAGTAGGCTCCTTTTTCTATTCTAGTACTGCAACTTGTTTCAGTGCTTCTAAGTCCATTATTTTTATTTTACGATGACCATCTTGCACAATCCAATTGTTTGTCTGAAATGTAGACAGCCGTCTGCTTACTGTTTCTTGCGTTGTTCCTAAATAGGACGCAAGATCTTTTTTACTCATTGGGAGCACAATGTCCAGCTGCTTATTTTTTTCCACGAGTTCTACTAAATACGTAGCAATCCGCATTTCCACATCTTTCGAACTCAATTCTCCAACAAGCTTCTCTGTTTGGTCCAAACGCTTACTAAATTGCTCTAAGATTTTCAGTGCAATCGATGGGTGTTCCTTCATTAATAACTGCATCTCTTCCCGATGGATTGCACAGATCTCCGACTTTTCGATCGCTTCTGCATAGCTGTCCATTTCTTTCTTTGTGAAAATCGCCATTTCCCCCATGAACTCACCAGGTTCCAAGATACGTAATAATTGCTCTTTACCAGATTCAAAAACTTGGTAAATCTTCACTCTTCCCTGGTGGACGATGTATAAGTAATCCAATGGGTCGCCATCATGGATAATAATTTCCCCTTTACGATAGTTCTTATGGGTACTTCTTTCAGCAATTTTAACCATTTCTTCATGCGTTAAATGGTTGAAGAATGGAACTTTCGCTACACAAAGTCTACTCGTGTCCTTTAACACTTTTCAACTGGTCCATCATACTCTTTCGGACGGAAAGATGAGCCGCAACCACAGGACAGTACAGCATTGGGATTATCGATACTGAATCCCCCACCCATCAAGTTTTCTTTAAAGTCAATCTTCGTCCCTTCAATAATAGGAATGTCCTGGCTGAATAGGACGACAGGAATACCATTTATTTCTTCCACGACGTCTAACTCTTCGTTGAGTTCTTCATCAAATCCTAAGGAGTATGAAAGGCCGCTACAGCCTCCACCTTGCACACCAAAACGAAGGCGTACCCCTTCCTCTTCATCCTGCATCATCTCTTTGATTTGAACGCTCGCCTTATCCGTTATTATAATTGACATATGCATTACCTCCTTCGGTCTCATTTTCCTTTAATTATACAAATGATAAATAATTTAAGCAATCGTTCTGTTTATATCTCCTCAACCGGCACGAGTCCCTTTGCTTCCAATGATTGATAAATTGTTTTCAAGCGGGGAATCCCCTCCGCGACCAAGTCCTCATCGACAAATACAATTGGCCAAAATAAATCTTCCTCAACGATTCGACGGACAAAGTCCTGGTGCTTCTCTTCTGTTTGTGTCTCATCTATATCGACATACTCATAAGAAATGGCATCTGTTCCATATTTCCGTCCGATTGCAGCTTGCAGCCATTCATACGTATCTTTTGAACCTGGTGCTCCTACACAACTGGCACAGAGCTGTTCCGCCCCGTAGATGGTAACTTTAACTTTTTCACTCATTGGCACTCCTCCTACCTCTCCTTGATTTATAAAAAGGGAGTTTCTTTCATTTTACAAAATAGAGAAGCAAAGGTACAATATAATTAACTGATAGAAGTTTTAAGTATTACCAATAGATTCATTAGCAAATCCATTTTTTTACTAGTATGACGAAAGGGGGATGTGATTCATGCATGAGCAAGTACAAGAAGTTTTAAACAAATTACGTCCATTTTTGCTCCGTGATGGTGGAGATGTTGAATTAATAGATGTGGATGAGGACGGTATTGTCCTACTCCGTTTGATGGGTGCTTGTGGTAACTGCCCTAGTTCCACGATTACATTAAAAGCCGGAATTGAGCGTGCTTTAATGGCAGAAGTTCCGGGCGTTAAGGAAATTGAACAAGTATTCTAATGAGGCAGCGAACTACAGCTGCCTTTTTTCTTTTTATGCCAAATCATAATTACCCTCATGAAAGCCAATCCACCTCAACAAGCTCAAATGCTTCCTTATCGATTTCCATTTTCTCGTAAAAATTACGTAAGCGCTCCTCATATACTTCCTGCAATTTAATCATTTTATAAAGTGCAGCCTCTCCTGTTTGACTATTTTCCCCATTGATCAATGGTTCCACCGCATCAAAAAAATGAATGGGAAAAAGTAAGCGTGCATAAATTAGTCGCCAGCTAAATACGGATAGCGGCCTTATTGCCTGATAATCTCTAAAGAATTCATGCAATACATTGTCCGACTGTCCACTTAAAAGACAATTGCGGATATACTCAGCTATATCCCTGGCAGGATGATCGAAGCCTAGCTCATCGGGCCAGATTACTTCACGTTCCACTTGATTATTGAACCGGAGAAAGGCTATTGTCCCTTGATCGACTTCTGTATAACGTGCTTCATTTTCTTCTGTTTCCCGCAGGTATTGAATAGCATTTTCACTCATACCTATAATATAGGGTAGAACATCAAAAATAGTTGGAGATACCGTTTCCTCTGTTGTGAGCTGAGCTATCCGTTCTTCAAATAAATTCAGCTTATCCGTCCATAGGCGCTTCCATTCCCCATAACTTGAAATGGACTGGGGCTCATAATAATACGCGGAACCCGTTTCATGAAATAACGCTAAATTTCTGCCTAAGCTTTCTTTTACCGTATTTCGATCACTCACTTGATAAATTAAGTACGTAGACGTTTTATATTCTGTAAACCATTCTTCTTTCATATTTTTAACAGGTAGCGCGATATGTCGGAAACCATTTTCCATTAAGTAGTAAGCAAGTACCGCTTGTTCCATCTGAATCATTTCAAGATTCCGGGATTCCATGTTAAAATAAACGAAACCGTCCGCAAGATAGCCAGTTCTTCCATCAATCACCAATTTTTCTTCCGGATGTATTTGATAATAATTAGTTAACAACTCACGCAAAGACAAGTTAAGATCCTCCTCATGATGATATGGGTATACTTAAACTATATGAATAAGAAGAACTTAACTTAACCACTATTTGAAAAAGGTGATAAAATGAATAAACATGTAAAGTTAAGCGATTTAGAAAAGAAAGCCAGAGAGCTTCTTGAGAAACGTGGGGTAAAAATCGAGGATATTGCGGAACTCGTTTATTATTTGCAGTCAAGCTATCATAACGAGTTAACGATGGATGAATGCCGCTTCAATGTCAACCGTGTCCTCTCCAAACGAGAAGTGCAAAATGCTGTCATTACTGGTATTCAATTAGACGTTCTGGCGGAGAAAAAACTTTTGGACGAGCCTTTACTTGAAACAATCGTTACAGACGAAAGCTTATACGGCATTGATGAAATTATTGCCCTTTCGATTGTAAACGTTTATGGATCAATCGGGCTTACAAATTACGGCTATATCGACAAACAGAAACCAGGTATTTTAAAAAAGCTGAATGACCATTCAACTGGCAGCGTCAACACATTCCTTGATGACATTGTCGGTGCAATCGCGGCAGCGGCCTCCAGCAGACTCGCCCACTCCACCGTCGACCCCGAAAATTTAATTGACTAGAAAAATCAAAGGCGCAAGCGCCGTTACAGGCTAAGTACGTGCGGAGCGGATGTGGCTATCACTAGAACCACCGCATTTTTAGTTTCTTTGCAATAAAAAAGATGATTGCGCGATCAATCATCTTTTTTTGGTGCTTTTATAACCCACTTACATACATGGGCACCAGTTGTAATATATCCTTCTGGCCTTACTTCACTTTCATCGAATACATGATTATACATTATTTTTTCATTGGAACAGACGTGACGGTACTCTTTAGCAATGTTAACAATTGGGCAATTATAGTTCGTCAATATATAATCCCCATCTGATGTTTTCTCAATTTCTATCATATAGCCAGCATCGTTCTGCATCTCAACAAGGGCATGAGCCTTTTCATCAAAGCTCTTTCCATCTAGCTTCTCAAGCAATTGCCCCTGTTCTCTTTCCATCCGTTTATATAACAATGCCTTCACCGATTCAGGACCTTGCAGTTCCTCCAAATCCTGTAATAATTCAACCGGTAATTGTTCATATTGGTTCGGAAACTGACCATGTCCTTTTTCAGTGAGCTCATATGTATAATAAGGACGACCAATCTCTTGTTTTTGCTTTTTCTTTTTAACAAGCTCTTGGTTTTCAAGTTCATGAAGATGTTTACGCACTGCGGATTCCGAAATTGTGAAAAACTTCATTAATTCATCCATCGTGATTGCCTTATTCTTTTTTAAGATCACAATGAGTCTTTCCTTCGTCGTTTTTTTCATCTTCATCACCTTTGCTTATTCTTTTAAGAAAGCATTTGCGACACCAAGTTCATTCTTCAAATATGCCTGAATATGTGAGCTAAAACCGTTAAGAATCGGAAGACACTCAGCAATCGTTTCATCCAGCTGCACTTGTTTCACATTCACATAGTCCGTGACGAGATTCTTTCTCAGCGAGATAAGATTTTTATAAGCTACTTCGTGTTCGGCAGGAATTACTTTTTCATCGACAAGGATATCGATAATATCTTCGTAACTTCCCGGATCTCGCATAATAAATCCGTCAATCATCATATTCCCAACATCAAGTGTAGATTCAATTAAGATATGAACAATTCGCTCTTTGCCAAGTTTTTCGATTGGTGAATCAAATGATTCATTTTCTAATAAATTAAGTAAATGATCCATATATGTTAAGTTTTCTTTTATCTTTTTCCGGTTGACAAAATACATGCTATGCCCCTCCATTATCTATCTTCCCCTTTAATCATACCATATAAATTGGGATTTTGGAGGGAAAATGCTATAGTTAATGTAATACACTCAACTTTCACACCTTAACAACCAAATACTTTCATTCAGCGTAAGTCCTCAACTCTCTTTCCGGGGTCCGCAGTCCAGACACCTCTCGCTTTCCGCGGGCGGCTGGTGAGCCTCCTCGCGGGCAAGCCCGCTGCGGGGTCTCACCTAGGCCTATCCTCCCGCAGGAGTCTCGAGGTGTCTGGACTGCTCCCAGGGAAGACCGAATTTGGAACACTAATTTCGTTTCAATAGAGCAATATTCGCTAAGATGGAATAATTTCCATTAAGAATAATCTTCCGCACGAGTTCAGTTGCCCGGCGGACGGTGACTCCTACGGGAAAAGCACGAGTCCGAAGACCCCGCAGGAAGCGATTTTCTTCCGAGGAGGCTGAGGCCGTGCCCGTGGAAAGCATCCGTCCGCCGGGCAACTGAACGGTAATTAGAACGCCAATAAAATGAATGCGCAAAATACTTACGCTGAATGAAAGTAATGGCGCTGGTTTTCTGATGTTTGATAAAAGGTATTGGTTGCTGAAAGTGGAGGAATACATACTTAACAGAGGGGGAAATGAAAATATCTACTGCGATATTGGATTTAGATGCGACCGCACTTGCCGAAATGTTAAGAAATGGAACTTGGACAAGTGAAGAGGTCGTAACAACTTACATCAATCATATCAAAAAAGTAAACCCTCCCATTAACGCACTAGTAGAAGATCGCTTCGAGAAAGCAATTGCTGAGGCAAAACAATTTGATGAAACAAAGAGCATGGGGGGAAGAATAACCGGAAAGCTTGCTGGAGTACCGATCAGTGTGAAGGAAGCATTCCATGTTACCAACATGAAAACGACGGGATGCCTTGAACATCGTCAAGATTTAATTTCTCGGGATGATGCGAAAGCGATTACGAAACTGCGCAAGGAAGGTGCCATTATTTTAGGCAAAACAAATACCCCAGCCCTTTCCTATTGCCAGGAAACCGATAATAAGCTTTATGGACGGACGAATAACCCATGGGATATCAACCGGACTGCTGGAGGTTCAAGTGGCGGTGAAGGTGCTTTGCTTGCAGCAGGTGGAGCTGCAGTGGGAATCGCCTCTGACATCGGTGGGTCGATCCGTTTTCCATCCCATTTCAATGGTGTCGTCGGTTTTAAACCTGGAATGCACCAAGTCACTGTCGAAGGTCATTATCCAGAACCAACCCATCCATTGCAGCAAAGAATGCTCGGGATCGGTCCAATGGGGAAATCTGTGAGGGATATGGAACTGATGAACAGGATTCTAACTGGCACGAATCCGAAACCAGTCTTTCTAAATGAATACAAAGTTGAGATATTAGTCGAACAGACGACCTACCCGTTAGCGAAAAGTACCAAAAATATAATACGGGGAATAGAGGATTTCCTCATTCAATTAATTCAGACGAAACGTGGTGCGCCACCACTATTTGATGAAAGTGCGCAACTTTGGCAGGAGATTATGTCCATCGATGGAAGTGCTGCTGTCGAGAAGGAGGCTTTCAGTAATGACCGTTCACCTCTCATCCGTTCCTATTTAAAAGAACGATTGACGAACAGAACAAAGATGCACCCTTATCTATCCTGGGCAATACTTGGTTCGAAAATGTTCAAACCATCGAAAAAACGAGCTCGGGAAATAAACGATATTATTCTCCGCGGTGATGAATGGTTAAATGATTATTTAAACAATCGACTACTTATTTTTCCTGTTTATCATACTGCTGCTCCAATACATGGGCAAGTATTTAAAGAGATTTTCTCCATTCGTAAAACGTTTTTGGACTATATGCCATATATCGCTTATGCAAATGTATGGGGTCTCCCATCCCTTACATTGCCCGTCGGTAAAGACGAAAACGATATGCCTGTAAGTATTCAAATCATCAGTTCTATTGGAAACGAAGCAGCCATTTTTAGACTCGGTTCCATTATTGAAAAGAAATATCATGGGTATAGACGGTGCAAAAGATTGGATTAAAACGTCAGCGACTCCTTTCTTAGAATGAGAAAGGAGTTTTTCACGTGCCATTTATTTATTTCGTAACTTTTTTCAGGACAAAATAAGCACATCCAAAATTACAATGCTCCAATAAATAATCCTCTATAGCGCTGAACTTGGAATCAATTGGCGCTTTTGCATTCCGATCATGGTAAAATCCCTTCATCCGTAACTGTTCATAGCCCCAGTCACCGACAATATAGTCATATTTCCCTAATATTTCCGCATACCGATCCCGGATTGCATCTTCCTGAAAACCCTCTTTTATATTTTTCACTAACTCATAATGCTTGCCACCTAGTTCAATCACTTGTTACACCCCCTGTTTTACCTTCCATTAGTTTACCATATGCACATCAGAAGTGAAATATTTGCATGTATGTTTTCCCATCTTTAAACCAAACTAAATCACAAATAGAATTAAGGAGAGAAACCATGAAGAAATTCATTCTAATCCATGCATTGCTTGGAATCGTACTCTATCTCGGTGGTTGCGGCCAAACGGAAAACACTAATGAACAATTGGAAATACTGAATCCCAATAATCGTGGGGAGGCGGTGAATGAAGAGCGTCGGGCCAAGTTGGGCTATGTCAGATATACGAAAGAGGATCTCGCTGTACAAGATGATAACAACGAAATCAACTTTGATCGAGAACAATTAGCAGATATGATTACGAGAACAATCCTCCAAAGCGGCAATTTCAATGAAGCAGCTTCCCTCGTTACAGATAAGGAGGTTATCATAGCCTTTGAGAAAAGTGATAATCTCGATGCAAATCTAGCCGCAGAGATTGCAGGTAAGACTGCTCGTTCACTACTTCCAAGTTTCTATAAAATATATACAACCGATGAACCTAATCATATGGATGTTATCCATAGCCTGCATAGAGAGCAGATGAATAATAAAGACGATCTCCAAGTAATCGAACGAGTTATTGAGGAAATCAAAGCAGATCATGACGAACAAGATTGGAGGTAATAAGCTTGTTCTCCAAACGACTCACGATATATAGCTTTATCTTCTTCCTATTTTGCTTAAGTGGGTCAGTAATTCAGGCGGAGGAAGCTTCAATTCATACAGAACGAATGGCCCTATACCGGAAGACGGAAGCAATCTCGCACATACCTTGGTATTATTTCGCTGCCATTGACAATTACGAACGGAATAAGGAAACGGCTACTGAAGATGAGCCACTTATTTCCATTACATTTGATGAAGACAGCTGGTATGGGATAGGAAACTATCCGAAAAATTCAAATCCAGATATTATCAAGTTATTTAATGGTATCGGATTGGATGGAAACGGCGATGGCTTGGCAAGTCCTGAACAAGAAGAAGATGTTCTCTATACACTTGCTATGTTGTTGCTTCAAGAAGGTCCTACAAGGGATGATATTAAAATTGGATTATGGAAGCTTTATGAACGTGACTTAACGGTTAAATCAATTATGAACACCGCCAAAGTTTTCCAAACATTTAATGAAATCAATTTGACAGACCGGGATTTTCCCGTGGATATAAATTATAATTACAGTTACCGGAATACGTGGGGAGATAGGCGCGGATACGGCGGGCTTCGGATTCATGAAGGTACAGACATTTTCGCAGACTATGGAACGCCGATCAAGTCCACAACATATGGAGTTGTAGAAATTATGGGTTGGAACCGATTTGGCGGCTGGCGGATAGGGATACGCGACATTTATAATATTTATCATTATTACGCTCATTTGAGTGGCTTTAACGATGCCATTGAAATCGGAACAGTCGTACAGCCGGGTGATGTTCTTGGCAGTGTCGGGTCAAGTGGATATGGCCCACCAGGTACGTCCGGTAAATTCCCGCCCCATTTGCATTACGGCATGTACAAAGACGACGGCTATAAAGAATGGTCCTTTGACCCTTATCCTTATTTAAGAAGATGGGAACAGATGGCGAAAAACTAAAGAGGTTGGAAGAGCGCTTGCTCTCCAACCTCTTTAGTTTTAATTCGTTTTTCCTTTATCACGGAATGCGTGCCATATACTTGCCACTAATCCTCCCCAAAGAATAATAATTCCAATAATCATCACTATGATTGCTGAAGCACTCATTATCTTGCCTCCTCGTCGTCATAATAGTTCTCATCTTTGTTAATTTCAACGTTTGCCTTCCATTTCTTCAAGGAGAGTAGTATCCCAATTATCAGTGCTGCTGCAGCAACAACCCAGCCTCCAAAGAATATGAACGTATCCGTATACCCTTCATAGTTCCCGGTAGGATTATCAAATAATTTCAGCAGATTTTGCTTGAATAAACCAAACATCATATACCCCATCACAATTGGTGTAATAACCGCTAAACTAATCGTCCACCACGAACCAAGCTGAATGTCTGAAATAGGGTTTGCATGGTCTTTAAACGTTTTCAACTTCCGTAAAATCCATGCAATCAGGACAACTTCCACTAATCCAAGTAAAGCAACACCGAATTGGTTAATGAAGTAATCAACAACATCAAGGAAGAATAAACCGCCTTGAGAAGCATAGAGCAAGGAAACAATCGCTGCAACCCCTCCACCAAAGAGGACAGCTTTCTTCCGGGATACATTGAATTTATCCACCATTCCCGCAACATAGGTTTCTGTAATTGATAAGAGTGAGGTTAAACCAGCCAATGTCAAAGATATAAAAAACAGGAGTCCAAATAGTTCATTCATGGCAGGAAACTCATTAATAATCGCTGGAAAAGCAACAAACGCAAGTCCAACTCCACCATCAACAACTTCATCAATGGACACCCCGGCCTGTGTTGCCATAAATCCAAGAATACCGAATACACCAATCCCGGCTAATAATTCAAATCCGGAATTCCCAAATCCTACAATGAATGCATTGTTCGTAATGTCTGATTTTCTCGATAGATAACTGGAATAAGTGATCATTATAGCAAATGCGATGGATAAACTGAAGAAAATTTGTCCGTATGCAGCAATCCAAACATCAGGAGAAAAAAATTGACTAAAATCAGGTCTAAAAAAAGCATCCAATCCACTTAACGCTCCAGGCAATGTCACTGCACGTACTACAATGATGAGAAACACAATGACAAGTGCTGGAATAAAAATTCGATTAGCCAGTTCAATACCTTTACTAACTCCGCGGTACAACACGAACAAGACAAGCGCCCAAACAATTAGCAGCGGGAATAGTACACCTGGAACCATACTTCCTATCTGACCTGGACTTTCAGCGAGCTTTAAATACTCACCGAATAAAAACCCTCCCGTATCATCCCCCCAAGCAAGAGATAATGAGAAATAGGAGTAAGAAATTGCCCATGCAATAATGACAGAGTAGTAAGTCGAAATGATAAATGCAACAAGCACGCCCCACCAACCGATAAATTCAGTTTTCTTATTCATTCTCCTGAACGTTAACGGTGCAGAACCCCGATAGCGGTGCCCCATTGTGAACTCCATAATGAGAATGGGAATCCCAGCTGTTAACAGCGCAAATAAATACGGGATGAAAAATGCACCACCACCGTTTTCATACGCTACTGCTGGAAACCGCCAAATATTCCCCAAACCAATCGCCGATCCAACTGCCGCTAAAATAAAACCAGCCCTTGTTCCCCACTCTGAACGTTCCTTCATTTTTGTACCCTCCTTTTTCACTACGATTATGAGTGCTAGTATATCATTTTTATAATATTCTCACATTTATATCCATATCCCACCTCCATTCTTATACAACATGATGTATTCTTATAGATATTGCGATACCTTCCTATTTAGACGTATTTTCAATTAAAAAAGCATATCCCTTTTCATATAGAAAAAGGATATGCTTTTTAACGGTCTGTAATCCCCCCACTGAATGAGTTTCACTTTATTAGGCTTCTCTCATTGTATTATTGCGGTGGATGATAAATCCGATAATTACAATCAGTCCTAATGTAATGATTAGTGGCAGAACTATCATATCCAACACACCCATCAACAGGAATCCTAACGCCGACACACCAGCAGCAAGCAGTGCATATGGCAGCTGCGTTAAAACGTGATCAATATGATTTGCACCCGCTCCTGTTGCAGAAAGAATGGTCGTGTCAGATATCGGTGAACAATGGTCCCCAAACACGGACCCAGCTAGTACAGCTCCAAGTGTTGGAAGTAATAGAACAGGGTCAATCACCATCACAACTTCAGCACCAATAGCAAGCATAATGGTAAATGTTCCCCAAGAAGTACCGGTTGCGAGTGCCATTAAACCGGAAATAATAAAGAACAACACAGGTAAGTACATCGAACTAACATTTGCTCCATGAAGCAACTCTGCTAAATATGTTCCCGTTTCAAGGGATGAAATAATCGATCCGATCATCCATGCGAGTATTAGTATATAAATCGCAGGCAACATCGATTTCATTCCTTGGACAAAAATATTCCCAATGTTTGCTTTTGGCGGATCATGCATCACATGTAGAATAAGTCCAAGCAAGACCGCAATTGCTCCCCCAATCAAGAGAGACTGATTCACGTCAGTATTAGCAAACATAGAAAGGATGGTTACCTTACCTTCTGTTGCGATTGCACCTGTAATTAGCATCATTGATACAGTCGCTACGACAAGCACAACAATGGGTAAAATCAGATGATAGACTTTTCCTTTTGGATGGGCCTCAACCGTATCACCTAAGTCACCAGGGACCTTACTATTAGTTGGATCGATCAATTCGCCTGTTTTCATTGCGCGCTTCTCATGTACCCGCATCTTTCCGATATCCATTTTCAAATAAGAAACAAGGAACACAAGTAAGATTGCTGACAAGGCGTATAAATTCATTGGAATCATTTTAATGAAAGCTTCCATTGGCTGAATACCCGTGATACCATTTGCTACAAAAATGGAGCTTAACAACCCAATAATAAATGCACCCCAACTGGAGATTGGCGAAAGCACAGTCATTGGAGCAGCAGTAGAGTCAATCAAATAGGCCAATTTCGCACGGGATATGTTGTGCCGATCTGTTACCGGCCTGGCAATTTGTCCAACTGCTAAACTGGCAAAGTAATCATCGATAAAAATAATAACACCGAGAACTCCTGTCATTAACTTTGCACCTGTACGAGTCTTTACATGTTTTAACATCCATTCTCCAAACGCCCGACTACCACCGGATCCTTGAAGAAAGGCCGTCATAATTCCCAATAAGAGCAGGAATGCAAGTAAGAATAGATTATCAACGTTAAGGGAACCATCTACCACAAATATTTCATAGAATACGAGCCATACCTCCTGCAAGGAATCTAGTATGTTGAATTCATGTATGAAAAAAGCACCCAAAACAATTCCTGCCCCTAAAGAAAGCAGAATCCGTTTCGTGACAATGACGAGCACGAGCATTACAAGTGCAGGAATAAGGGAATAAAAAGTACCTACCATTTCGTCTTTCCTCCATTTTAAAAATTTCATAGCATAGAGTACAAGTTGAACGAATGGAAGGTACATATTCACATAAAAAAACAATGATAGAAAATAACCCATCATTGTTTCTTTAACAATATACGTTATCCTCCATTTCGATCAGTAGTTCTCCATGCAATGTATTAGCATGACAGTATGCCCCTTATTCAAAGACATACCAGCAAATAATAAGTTGACGCTTATTACGCTTCGGCAAACAATCCTTTCACTAACATTCAACGTTGTCATTCTCCTGTTGGCTACTCATATTACTCGCACCTCTACCTCACCGATCAAAAAGGCGACTATTCAATTCTGAACCTACTATACTAGATTATTCCGCATTCTGCAAGTCCCGGCCGATTTCATTCCTTGGAACGGCAATCGATGGACCGGAATTGCCTCCATAAAAATCAGGTACATCTCCAAGTATTGCACCCCCATCAATATAGATTTCTGCAGTTACTGTCGTCACTTCCGAAGTGAATGGAATAATGACTTGTACATCTGCTTCCACATCCAAATAAAAGGAAATCCATACTCCATTTATTCCGAATTCCGTTTGCTCCCTTGTAATATCCGTTCGTACTGTTCCAATCACTTCCAAATTAATCGGTACTTTCGGTCCGAGATTAGCTAAAACGGTGTTTCCGGTAACTTGCCCTAAAGGAATTTCAACCAACGTAGGATCATTCATGATACGATCCGTTGCCCCTTCCTCAAACTCGAAAGGTTCTTCGTCTTCATAAAATATCGGGTCTCCCCGATTTAAGCGCTGAAAATATTCCTCCACCCGGTTGGTCGCATTTCGGTTTATTTCAGCAATTGTCGCTGCATCCGGGGAGTAGGCAGCAACATTCCCATTTTTATCATATGTAATATTCGCTATATCGGAAAAATCATAGTCCTCCGTGAAACTAACTGCACGATTAATTGCCCGGGTAGCGAACTCATTCGTCTTTTCCGTTGCAATCTCCATTAACGTTGGCTTAATTCCCTTATCGATAACCATAATGCTCACAAGAATCGATATCGTAAAGATAATGACTGTAAGTATCAATATGATTTGCGCTGGAGGTGAGCCAAATTTTCTAGGGATACGTCTCTTCCGCATGTAAAAACCCCCTCACATCATGCTTATGCAACGATGCAAGGGGTTAGACGTGCTAAACTTATGAAATAAGAAGAAGAGCCTCCCTTCCCGTCATTCCTTCTCTCCAGCCGTATTCTTTCGATGCATCCGTAATTTTCTCGAGTGGAGCAGCGAGTAATTGGTCAATCGTCCGCACGCCTATCGCTCTCCCTGCAATTACCTCCCTTTCCCGCAACTTCGGAATCTCATTGAAAATATCCACATCCAGTGCAGCACACATAATATAGCCGACTTCGTTTGAAACCGTGAGTAATGTCGTCTTTGGCAGTTCGACACTTACTGCTGTGAACTGCATCCCTTCAATTTCAATTGGATTAACAGTAATCATCTCCGGATGCCTCCTTTAGTTACATAATAAAGTATGCAAAAGCAGGCTCCTCTGTCACAATCGGCATCTTAAGGCTGCGGTGTTTTATTTCTTAACGTATCGAGTAATAAGTCCCTTAAAAATTCAGGTAGGAAGTATTGTTTCATTTCTGATTTGGCAATTTCAGGGAGAAGGCGACCGAAAGTAAATGTATCGGCAGTAGCAATGCGATATGTTTTCTGCTTTTCCACAGCTGAACCATCACGGAACGTTACCCCTGTCACTGCTTCCGTTCCGTTCGCCCGTAGTGTCGTAGATATGGATAACCCAGCAAAAAGCATTCTGCCAATGACTTTCCCGCGGAAACCGAATCCTTTCAATTGAATCTCCATGAAATCTTTCTTCAAGGAAGCACGGATCACTTCAATCAATTCATCTCCCCTCAAATGCACGACAACTGGGTTGATCGGATGCGGACAAATCCGGTGGATATCACCGTAAGTGACCATTCCTTTTGGCAAGCCGTCAAGCAGAAGTCCAGCATTCAACAAAGATGCATCAGCATCCGTCCATTTCCGTACTGTTTCCGTCAAATCTTGCATCATCGGCACATCGCTAAACCAATCCGCTTGAAACCCTTCTTCTAGATAAACAACTTCTGTTCCCAATATTCCAGAAGCTTCTTTTTCCAATTCAGTAAGCAGCCCTCTCGTATCTTCATCTTCGGGATAGCTTGATACATCTGTTGTATAAGCCTCTTTATGGATGAGCTCCTTTTTATCATGATCATATGTTAAGATAACTTCGCCAACATACATACAATGCTTGCCAGCAGCAGTGAGAAGACTGTTGTTCACATATTCACCGGTCCGCAACAGATGGTGAGTATGCCCTCCAATAATAACGTCGATATCCGGGAATTTCCGCGCAATCGCTTCATCTTCACTAATTCCTAAATGGGATAGAAGAATGATAATATCCGCTTCTTTCTTTAAAGAGGCCAGCTGTTTTTCCAACTCTTCAAAGGGGGAAGTTAGGTACCAGCCGAGTAGCCCGTAAAAAGCATTGAACGGAGCAGTAAGCCCGATCATTCCGATCCTTAGTCCCGATTCCGTCTGGATAATTCGAGTATCGTGCAGCCATGCAGGTGGATTATGTTCTTTATGCTTCAAGTTCGCACAGACAACTTCAAATTCCGCCCCGTCGTATAAATGATATAAATCATCATGGGATAGTGTAATCCCTTCGTTGTTCCCAAGTGTGATGACATCATAACCGACCTCGTTTAAAAGCTTCACATTCGCCTTTCCCATCGAAGCCTCCGATATTGGATGAACACGGTCCATATGGTCACCAACATCAACTAAATAATGGGCTTCCTCCCGAGCGATACGATTCTTTTTCATATCCTTTAAATAGCCAGCTGTCCGCGGCCACTGGCTGAAATCACTATGCAAATCATTTGTATAATAAAAATAAAGTTTTTCCTTCATAAATATTGCTCCTTAGCCTAAACCGTCCATAATCAAATGGATTCCTATAAGAAACTATATCAGCGATTCTTCCTGATGCAAACTATTTTGCATATTCATTATGTATTCTTTATTTCTCTTGCATTTTCTGAATAGCTGTACTATTATATATTCAATCATTAAAAACTTCATAATTTTTTCTTATCAAGAGAGACGGAGGGATTTGGCCCAATGAAGTCTCAGCAACCAGCTTAAATACGTGAGCCCGGTGCTAATTCCAATTGACGGCCTGCCGTCTTGAAGATAAGAAGAGCGTACTTGTGTAGATACCGGGACCTTCTTCTTATAGAAGGTCTCTTTTTTATTACGAAGAATAGGGTGATAAGATGACAAAACAAAAGATTGAAAGTCGTTTAGTCCAATTAGGAAATCGATCGGATAAAAAAACGGGAGCAGTAAGTACACCGATTTACTTAACTACTGCCTATGAACATCAGGGTCTCGGTGAATCAACCGGATACGATTATAGCAGAACGAAAAATCCGACGCGAGAGATCCTGGAAAAGGGCATTGCCGATTTGGAAAATGGCTATGCAGGATTCGCCTGCAGTTCCGGAATGGCTGCCATTCAACTTGTATTATCCTTGTTTAAATCTGGGGCTTCCTTATTGTTTTCAGCGGATGTGTACGGTGGAACCTATCGTTTATTAAAGCAATATGAGGAAAAATACAATATAAAGGCATGCTATTCCGAGTTCGCATCGGTCGCTGCTGTAGAGGCATTGATTACGGAAAGTACAAAAGCTATCTTCATTGAGACTCCGACGAACCCGCTCATGGAGACAATTGATATCCCAACATATGCCGAACTCGCTAAAGAACATGATTTATTACTCATTGTCGATAACACTTTTTTAACACCTTATTTACAGCAGCCACTAGAGCTCGGTGCCGATATCGTCATTCATAGTGCAACGAAATATATTGGCGGCCATAATGATGTATTGGCGGGATTAGTCGTCGCAAAAGATGAAGATATTTCAGAACTCCTTGCAACGAATCATAATTCTTCTGGGGCAGTGCTTTCCCCTGCCGATTCTTTTTTAATTGTTCGAGGGATGAAGACACTTGGACTGCGCATGAAACGTCATGAGGAGAATGCGAAGAAAATAGTGGAATATTTAAATGTGCACGATGCAGTCGAGAATGTTCTATATCCAGGAGTTGGCGGGATGCTTTCGTTCCGTTTACAGGATGAAGCTTTAATTAATCCATTTTTACAAAATCTGCAGCTGATCACCTTTGCAGAAAGCCTAGGTGGTGTCGAAAGCTTTATTACATATCCGACCACACAGACCCATGCCGATATTCCGCTGGATGAGCGGGAAAGTCGCGGGGTCGATGACCGCCTCTTACGCTTTTCTGTTGGAATTGAGCATATTGATGATCTCATTTTAGATCTTGATACGGTTTTTGAAAAAATCCAGGCAGCTACTGTTTTTGGATTAAATAAATGAAAGTGGGATATAACACTAGAGATAAACCCTACAAATCATAATAACGCTCCCGAAATTTACTAAGTGCGTTTGGAGACTGCATCGGTCGCTGTGTCTCATTAAGATTTCTCCCTCTGCAGCAGTCTCTGCATAGTCGAAGCTGGTAAGAAGGTTTGTTTGAAGTGGTCCTATCTTTATCTGCAGAAAATACCTATCTTTTAAGAGAATCCCCTTAAAAGATAGGTATTTAAATTAATAAAAATTGCTTTTAATGCAGTTTTAATATTATTTTGCAGCGAGTTGTAAGGTCATCGGAAGAATACAGATCTCTTTCATATATAAAGGCATAAACCCCTTCTTTCATCTTTTGCATACATACTTCCCTTTTTAAGCTTGTAATTTTTCATACAGTCCTTTTTTGGACTGGCCGGGCATATATTTAAAAATAAACATATTTTTGCAGGGGGAGTACGATGTTTAGTCTATTGGAAAAGGCTGTTCTGTCTATAGCCTTATTACGGATTTTTTCCGGTTCGATCGAAATATTTGCGGCATTTTTAATGATTAAATTTAATGAGATAGAAAAAACTTTAATCATTAATAGTTCACTCGCTTTTGTCGGCCCCCTTATCCTCCTGCTCACTACTGCAATTGGGATAATCGGGATGTCCACAAAAATATCCTTTAGTAAATTCCTGTGGATTTTTCTTGGCGTTGCTCTAATTATTTACGGAATTAAGAAGGGATAGTGATTTTTCATGAAACGGTTGTGTATATTCTTTTTCTGTTCTTTTATTCATAATTCTTGTAAGGATTTCTTCTACATACATACCAAAGGTCGGGTTTGTTCGTTTTCTTGGCCGTGCCAACGCAATGTTTTGGTTTAACGCTATCCTCCCATCCTCTATTAATATCACCCTGTCCGCTATTGCAACTGCTTCTTCTACATCATGTGTAACAAGAATTGCTGTAAATTTCTTTTCTGTCCATAATGTTTCAATCAGTTCTTGCATTTCTAACCTTGTTAGCGCATCAAGTGCGCCTAGAGGTTCATCTAGTAGAAGTAAATTTGGCTCATGAACCAATGCTCTTGCTAAAGCAACCCGCTGTTTTTGACCACCGGAAAGCATGGAAGGAAAGTCATTTGCTCTATCTTCCAGCCCCACTTGGGTGAGGGATTCTAAAGCTTTCTTTTGCTGATCGCCAGGGAGTCCGATACAGACATTATCAATTACCCGCTTCCACGGAAGCAACCTGCCATCTTGAAACATCATTCGGGCCTTTTTATTTAGACCTTGTAATCGCTCCTCATTCAATTGAATCGAACCAGCCTTGGCATCTTCTAGGCCTGCAACAAGGCGGAGGAATGTACTTTTCCCGCAACCACTTTTCCCTACAATCGCAACAAATTCTCCTGCCTTTATATTTACGTTTACCCCATTTAATACTTCGCGCTTACCATAACTTTTTTCAAGGCTATTGATTTGAACGTTTACGCCATTTCGTTGTAACGATAGCAAATCAACTCCCCCCCTTTAATATTCTTCATGTATTCCATTTTAATAACCTTCCTTCGAGATACCTCGCAATAACATCAGACACCTTCCCAAACACTGCATAAATGAGAATACTTAAGACGATAATATCCATTTGCATAAACTCTCTAGCATTCATAGCCATATAGCCAATCCCCGATTGAGCAGAGATTGTTTCCGCGACGATTAGTGTTAACCACATCACTCCAAGGGAAAATCTAATTCCAACTAAAATGGAAGATAGTGCACCTGGTAAAATGACATGAAAAAATAGTTTGTAGCCTTTTAATCCATAAGACTCACCCATTTCAATTAATCGCTTATCAACCGATTTAATTCCGTGATACGTATTAATATAAACGGGAAACAACACCCCCAAAGCTACGAGAAATATTTTTGATGTTTCCCCTATCCCAAACCAAAAAATCACAAGCGGAATCAAAGCCAAATGCGGGATGTTCCGCAACATTTGAATGGATGTATCAAACAGTAAATCGGAAATGCGAAATACGCCATTTAGTAAACCAAGCATAAAACCGATTGATCCACCGATGATAAAGCCAACTGCTGCTCTTGTTAAGCTAATGGACATATGGTCATACAATTCCCCGTTTCCTAGTAGAAGAATTGCCGCTTCGATGATTTGTGTTGGGGCAGGTATTATTCTTTCTGAAAGAATGCCTGTAATGGACATAAGTTGCCAAACAATGATTAACGAGCATGGAATAAGCCAAGGCAATAGGCTTCTTGTTGATGTTCGCTTATTTCCTTTCATATCAATACCCCCATCTTCCGTTACTCCGTTGTTTCCCTAACCTTTATGGACTTTGGTATAATATCCAGTTGGTAAAAAATGCCTGCAATTTCCTGTTGTTCTTCCATGATCTCTTCTGACAAATCTTCTACACCATACGTTCTCCGTTCAATCATCATGCGAATAGCCGCTTCATCGATTCCCAATATAGGTACTAACATATCAACTAACTCATCAGGATTTTCGTTAGCCCATCTTGATGATGCGGCAACTTCCTCTATAATTATTTCAATGACTTCAGGATACTTCTCCTTAAAGGTTTCGGTAGCTACAAAAAAATCTCTATCTGTTGTTAAACCTTCCCCATCAATAAGAAGTCTGCCATTTGATTCAAGCTCAGTCGATGCCACGTACGGGTCCCATACAACCATTGCATCAATCGTACCTTGTTCAAAAGCAACCCGGGCATCTCCTGGAGTAAGATATGCCGATGTTATATCATCCAACGTGAGACCTGCTGTTTCTAATGCTTTAATTAACAGGTAATGGGAACTTGATCCTTTTGAAAAACCTATTCTTTTCCCTTTTAAATCTTCAAGTTTCGTGATATCAGAATCGTTAGGTACTAAAATACCACTTCCCTTATATTTGGAAAATCCTGCAGCAACATAGGTAAATGAAGTGTCAGCAGCTTGAGCAAAGATAACGGGTGTATTTCCGGTTCTGCCAAAATCGATTGCTTCCGCATTTAACGCCTCAACAAGTAGCGGACCCGCCTGAAACTCCTTCCATTCAACTTTAAACCCTTGTTTTTCCAGACGTTCATCTAACGTACCTAAGGATTTTAATAAAAGCAGGGGACCATTTTTCTGATATCCAATCCGAACGATCTCTTCATCTTGATCCAAACTGGTAATCGTCCCTGTACTGTTGCAGCCTGCAATGACAAGTAAAACGATAAAAAAAGCAAGTAACATCAATTTCCTCACAATAGCTACCATCCTTTATAATTATATTTCTGATGTTAGCCTATGAACAAAAAATATCTAGGTTACTGTCTATTTCAATTCTTCATTACATGTCGCTACGCCTAACAGGGGCTGCCTATTTTGTTCATTTCTTGGATAATATCCGAAGCGAAGAGAGAAACTATACAGGATTAAAAGGAGGGTTAGTATGACTACAAAGAAACAAGATGAACCATTCCATTCAGGTGAGGTGTACCATTTATGGAATTATTTATATCATACGAAGCATCTGCTCGTTACGATGCAAGTGCTTATTAATCATGCAGGAGATCATGATTTAAAAACATATTGCGAAGACTTTGTTGAAAGCTGTCTCATTCAGGAAGAACAGCAAGTCGAAGGGATTTTAAAAGAAGCTGGCATCCGCTTGCCACCGGCACCTCCGGACAGACCTAATGTAGATGTGGAAGATATTCCCGCCGGTGCAAGATTTAATGATGCGGAAATCTTCAACCTTATTCAGAGGGAACTGGTGTCGACGAGGGCTGACAGCAGTTATGTGACAGGAATCGCTTTAAACGAAGACATCCGTTCCATGTTCAGTGACTTCCATGGCCAACAAGAGGAATATGAACAGAAAATAATAGATATAGCAAGAGAAAAAGGATGGCTCGTCCTTCCGCCAATCAATATCAAATAAGCGCAAGGAGTGCACAACGTTGAAAAAAACGAACAATGGAATGACAATACTAGCCGTCGGATCTGTTCCACTCATGATGACTCTTGGGAATTCCATGTTAATTCCTATTCTTCCGGAGATGAAATCTTCGCTCGACTTATCCCAGCTCCAAGTTAGTTTGACAATTACCGTATTTTCAATTGCAGCAGCAATCATGATTCCGATTGTCGGTTATCTGTCCGATCGCTATTCTCGGAAAATCATTATGTTACCATCGCTCATCCTCTTTGCAAGCGGTGCTTTGCTTGCTGGACTTGCAGCTGCACTATTTGATTCCTATGGATGGATTCTTGTCGGCCGGACGATACAAGGTATTGGAGCAGCTGGCAGTGCCCCGATAGCTATGGCGCTGATTGGTGATTTATTCAAAGGTGGCGAACGCAGCCGGGTTCTCGGAATATTCGAAGCTTCCAATGGGCTAGGTAAAGTACTATCGCCGATAATTGGCTCGCTATTCGCTTTAATTGTCTGGTATGCCGTGTTCTTCGCTTTTCCGGTTCTAAGCATCATAGCGGCAATTTTAGTTTGGATTTTTGTAAAAGAGAAGAAAAATCGCCAATCTCCTCCTCCATTTCGCAAGTATGCACGAGGGCTTCTCAGCGTGTTTAAACACGAAGGTAGATGGCTGTTCACTGCTTATCTTGCGGGAGGCACTTGTTTATTTACACTATTTGGGATTCTCTTTTATTTATCGGATGTTCTAGAGACAACGTATCAAATTGACGGTGTACGAAAAGGACTTATCTTAGCAATTCCACTTCTCGTCATGGTGAGTACGTCTTATCTGACGGGGAGTAAGATTGGAAATAACTTGGTCCGCATGAAGCGCTTTTCCGTCATTGGACTGCTGTTTATGACGGTATCTTATAGTTCGCTTATCTGGCTTGAGAGTCTCGTTCCCTTTTTAATAGGACTTGCTTTAAGCAGTATCGGAGCCGGACTTACTTTACCGTGTGTGAACAGTTTAATTACTGGAGCAGTCGGTAAAGAACGCAGAGGCTTCGTTTCGTCCTTGTACGGTTCCGTTCGTTTTCTTGGTGTCGCTCTCGGACCACCCATATTCACACGGTTAATGGACTGGTCCAGAACTGGCATGTTCACAACCATCGCTGCTTTCACTTTCCTCGTTGCTTTGCTCGTTCTCTTTCTTATTCATGTAAAAGGAAAAGACGGGAAGAAGGATCCGAAGAAAGCTTTCCGCTATACGTATGTATAAGCTACTTCTTTCGCCAATCAAGCGAATAGGACTCATTCATTGTAAACTGGAATTGAACAATGATATTAACAATCCTCGTGGCAATCCACTGACTGATGAAGGCGAGGATGATTATTTTCCAGTCGATCAACAAAGCAGCGAATAAAAAGATACAACTATTGATCCAAAATAAAGAACGGCCGGGCAGGAAACCATATTTCCTTGCTAAGATTAGAGCAATGACACCAATACCACCATTGGAAACATTTTGGCGCATCAGGATTCCAATCCCGATCCCTAAAAATATTGAACCAACAATAAGATCAAAGAAGAGCGATCGGTTCGGAATTGTAACATGCTCAAAGAAGGTTACAGTTATAGAAGTCATTGTAATTGCAAGCACGGTCCAGCTTGCAAAACGTTTCCCTAATATATAAAGTCCGAGTAACAGGAGCGAAAAATTGATCACCCAAAGTGCAGTTCCCATGCTCATTCCAAATAAATAATTAAAAAGAACGGTAATCCCGCCCGCTCCCCCTGAAGGAATATATTGCGGGAAGAGAAACAGCCCCATAGCAAAGCCCTGTATTGCCCCACCGGCAAGTACAAGCGTATTCTTTATAAAGATTTCTTTCACGCTGCCCCTCCTTTGAATTTGGACATGTACTATAGCTTATTCTTATTTAGGTCCAATGATGAAAAAGGGGCAGTTTTTTATAGTTCTTCTATTTTCCTCACGCACCAGGAATACACCTTCTTCTTTGCGGCGTAATGGAATACCGGATTACCAGCCTCTTCTATTCCTAGAAAATCGGGCAACATATTCTGTTTGGAAAGAATCACTTCTGCTTCTTGTAATTTCCATGGTTCATGGTAGATATCACCTTTATAAAGAGAGCTGTTTCGCTCCGACCAGAATATATACCTTTCCACAAGCCAGTAGGCAAGACTCGATGCACTCGGTTTATATTCACCAGTAACCGGTCGATACTTTCCAGTAAAACCGATCGATGATTTTCCCTTGCGCTTACTTGTAAAATTTATCCAGTTCCGTTCTTTCTTCATATGGATACCCGCATAATGATATGGCGCATGAAATATCCGCCCTCCCAGAACAGTTAGCCACTGATTCGCATCAAGGCTGAAAAAATAAACTCCTGCTTCTCCATTTCTTTTTACATATGTGCGTACGTTCAATTCCAATAAGGAATGGAAATAAGGAAGTCGCGGAGTAAAATGGAGACGCATATCGGTTATTGCAAATGGGACAATCGAAATCCAAGCCTTTCCATTATAGGTATCAAGTTCTAAGCCCTGCGGAATTTGTTCGCGTAGAATGTCTGCTGGAACAGGTAGGTGCATGAACAAAAGATCATTCCATGTTTGCGTCATTACCCAGATACCCTTGCGTAATTCAAGAATGATTTTCACCTCCATCCTTATAGCTAATCAATTTGTTACTCCTATTCTGCCCGAAAAAACAAAGGCGTAAGCGCCCTTGCAGGTTAAAAACGCGACGTCCTGTCGCAACACCTGCACTAGCACATCCTGTGCGTCGTAGCAACGTACAAACTGTGCCTCCCAGGACGGGAGGTAGTTCGATGTTGCCCCATACGTGAGCGAACTTAATCGAACTTCCCCTTTACGGAATGAGATAAAGGAAACATGCCCCTTTAGGGTAGACGTGAGTTGGGCCTTGGCCCGTTCTTAGTCGGCCTTCCTTTTCTCTTTGAGTTGATGCCCGCTTTCACCACAAGGGTATAAGGGCGACTAAGCCTCACAAAGACCGCTCGGCAAGTCTTCTTTATCGATTGGAGGAGTGTGAAGTTTGATAGTTGCTGGGCGCAGAGCGGACGTGGCTAGCCCTGGATATCTAAGTTATGCACAACATTTATATTTTATAGGACGCTATGCAATGAGGAAAAACCCGCCACTAAAAATGGCGGGTTTTTCATTATAAAATAACTTTACTTTCACGTGCTTCTTCTAAGAACTTATCGCTTCGTTTATTTATTGTTTCTTTTAGTTTAATACCGATAAACAAGAAGATGATCATAAAACCGACAAGCCAAGCGATATGGGTGAGCACGACGGACCAAACAATTCCACCTGTCGCTTCCCTTAACAAGCCCAATCCATGCGTAAACGGCATAAACTTGTGGATTGTTTGGAAGAATTGCGGTGTTGTCTGGATTGGGAAGGTACCCCCCGACGCTCCGAGTTGCATAACGAGCAAGATAATCGCAATCACTTTGCCCGTATTTCCAAAGACGGAGACAAATGTATAAATAATCACCATAAACACTGTACTGATCAGAAAAGCAAATAGAACGTATAGGAATTTGTGTACAACGAATGTTTCAAGCAAGAACAAATTACCGCAAGTGACAACTAAAGCCTGTACCAGTCCAATCAACCAAAATGTTATAAATCTGCCGAAATATGCTTCATAGCCCTTGTATTTATGCTTATTCGGTACGTCAACAATCAAAGTAGAAACGAGGATCAGCCCCCCAACCCAGAGGGAGAGTGTCGTAAAGAACGGAGCCATGCCTGATCCATAGTTCGGAATTGGGAATAATTTGTGTTCCTGAAGAATGATTGGATCTGCGAAGAATTCTTCCTTTGCGTTCGGATCATTCCGTAGAAAGTCAATCAGTTCTTCGAGATCTCCTTTAGCTTCTAATTCCCTCGTTTTCTTCGCTAAACTAAATAATTTCTCTTTCGCTTCAGGAAAAACAGATTGAATTTTGTCCAACTCTTTTTTTCCTGTACCGATTCCTGCATCAACTTTATTTAAAATTTCCTCTACTTTCGGAAAGTAGGAAGTGACTTTTTCTATTTTTTTATCTGCTTCATGAATTGCATTTCGGGCCGTGTTCATTTCTTTATTGTAGGTTGGCATTAAATCTTGATCGATAAATGTTAATAAATCATTAATGGTTGTATTAATTCGTAAAGCGTGTTCCTCTATATAATCTAATACGTCGGCTAGTTTTGCTTTCCCTTCCTTAGCTGCAGTAATTTTTGCAAGCACTTCATCTTTGAATTGTCTTAGATCTTCTTCATAACCCGCAACCTTATCAACTCCGTCAAGGAAAATACCATCTGCAATAGATTCTTCAACTTGTTTACTTGCCTCGATTGCATGCTGAATTGCTGCTTGTCTAGCTTCGATAATTTCTACCATCGCTTTTAACTGCTCTAAAGACTTCTCATCTTCACTTGGTGCATCTTCCCCGTTATCTGGTGCATTTTCGATGACATCAATCGTAGCCAGCAGATCTTGTTTCGCTTTTTCGAGCCGTTCATTGTCTTCTTCTAATTGGGCAACAAGATTGGCGATTTGGTTGCCGTTGGTTGCTTCTTCATCCGCATTTTTCAACGCTTCTTCCAATAACTGCAGGACTTCGATTCCTTGATCGATTTTTCCTGTGCTATTTTCTATTTTTGTTACAACTTCATCAAAAGAATCTTCTTTCTCGGATATTTGACTAATTACCCCTGGAACTTCTTTGATAACTTTTTGTGCTGTTGTTAAATCATTTTTAACAATGGGAACATATTCGTCTACATACTTATCAGTTTCATTAAGAATCTCCTTAGCTCTTTCACTAAGTGCCTGAACTTGTACACTCACTTCTTCTGCTTTCTTAACACCTTCATGCGCTTTTTCGCTCGCATCTTCCGCTTTGTCTAAATCATCTCCCGCAACACCTAAAAGTCGCTCAATTTCAGGCATGTCTTCTTCTAACTGATAGATGGCATCCCTTAAGCGTTCAATGCTTTCTTTGTTCGCTTCCAGTTCAATTCCGGCTTCATTGAATGCTGTAAAAATCGCTTCATTGGCAACTTTAATAAATCCTTGATGGACACTTTCCACAATACCAGTTGCCCCTGCATTCGTAATTTTCGGAGCAATGGCGTTCACTTTCTCATTAATATAATAATCCAATACAGGCTTTTCGGGTTTATCATCCAGAACGCTCGTTAATTTCTCGGAGAAATTAGACGGAATCGTAATAGACGCATAATAATCCGCTTTTTCAAGACCTTCTTTCGCTTCCTTTTCATCAACAAATTGCCAGCCTAGCTTCTTATTATCCTTTAAGTTTGTAACAACCTCATCCCCGACATTGACCGTTTCTCCTTCTACCTCCGCGCCCTCATCCAGGTTCACAACTGCTACCGCAACATTCTCCGTGTTGGCATATGGATCCCACGAAGGTAAAATGTTGAACCACGCATACATGGAAGGTAAAATCATTAGAGCTACAATCACGATGATTGCAGCACGTTTCTTCCGTATATTATTTAAATCTGTTTTAAAAATATCCCATATATTCTTCATAACTTAATCATCATCCTAATAGTGTAATTTCCTTCGACATTCTCCATCATACTAAAATACACTATTTACTTGAAAAACTCCACAATTTTAGCGGGTACAGTACAAAAAAAGCTTATTCAGAACATGCCATTACAAGTAACTCAAGTTATTATCATCTTTTTATTTATAATTTCCCGTACAACAATAGAGTAAGCACACCATTTTCTACTTATCATACGGAGTCACTCACTTTTGCAACTTTTCCAGTGGGCCTTTTCATTACTATTCCCTGCTCTACTTCTTACTATCCATAAGCTTGGCTTGTCCATCACAGACTTACCTAAGGTTTACCACGGAGTAGAGACAGTAAGACCTCCTCGGGTCATGCCACCGAACTTTCCCCCGAAACCAGCCTTCATAACTAATGGAATCCGTATCCATTATGGGATATTCCCTTCTTGTGCAAGGTTATCCGCTTCTACCAGCATGGGTTTGGTTTTGATGTCGCCTGTCCCTTCAAACCCTCCGACATTGCCCCACGACCACGCACTGCTGCTTTTCAGCTAGACACTTTCGCCACAACGACGTGTTAGAGGCTATCAGCGATTAGTTCGATGTGCTGCCAAACGCACAAAAAACCCGCCACATATCTGTGACGGGGATGTTTTATTTAAAATTATCCGATAGAGCCTTCCATTTCGAATTTGATCAGTCTATTCATTTCAACTGCATATTCCATTGGAAGTTCTTTTGTGAATGGTTCGATGAAGCCCATAACAATCATTTCTGTTGCTTCGAATTCATCTAAGCCACGACTCATTAAATAGAATAATTGTTCTTCGGAAACTTTGGATACTTTCGCTTCATGCTCAAGTGAGATATTGTCATTTAAGATTTCATTGTATGGAATTGTGTCAGATGTAGACTCATTGTCCATAATCAATGTATCGCACTCGATATTCGCACGTGCTCCGTCCGCTTTACGTCCGAAGTGAACAAGTCCAAGATAAGAAACTTTACCACCATTACGGGAAATGGACTTCGATACAATCGTTGAAGATGTATTCGGTGCTAAGTGATGCATTTTTGCACCAGCATGCTGTAATTGTCCTTTACCAGCTAGCGCAATCGATAGTGTATTACCTCTTGCTCCTTCACCTTTCAAGAGAATAGAAGGATATTTCATCGTTAATTTCGATCCTAAGTTACCATCAATCCATTCCATTGTTCCGTTCGCATCTACAGTTGCACGTTTCGTAACAAGGTTATAAACGTTGCTGGACCAGTTCTGGATTGTAGTATAACGACAGTATGCATCTTTCTTAACGATGATTTCAACTACTGCACTATGCAAGGATGCTGATGAATAAGTTGGTGCTGTACATCCTTCCACATAGTGAACAGATGCATCTTCATCAACAATGATTAGCGTACGTTCAAACTGTCCCATATTTTCCGTGTTAATACGGAAATATGCTTGCAACGGCGTTGAGCTTTTGACTCCTTTTGGAACATAAATGAAGGAACCGCCGGACCATACTGCAGAGTTCAGAGCGGCAAACTTGTTATCGGAATATGGCACTACTGTACCGAAATACTCTTTAAATAATTCTTCATTCTCCTGCAAAGCAGTATCTGTATCTGTGAAAATGATTCCTAATTCTTGAAGATCTTCCTTCAGACTCTGATAAACTACTTCAGACTCATACTGAGCAGATACACCAGCAAGATACTTCTGCTCTGCTTCAGGAATTCCAAGTCTGTCAAATGTCTGTTTAATTTCTGTTGGAACCTCATCCCAAGTTCTACCTTGTTTCTCCGATGGTTTTACATAATAGATGATCTCATCAAAATCAAGTCCTGATAAGTCACCGCCCCATTGCGGCATTGGACGTGCATAGAAATGCTCCAACGCTTTCAAGCGGTAATCTAGCATCCATTGTGGTTCTTCTTTCATTTTGGAGATTTCCTCAACGACTTTTCGAGTTAATCCTCTCTCCGTACGGAAAACCGATACGTCTTTGTCACGGAAACCATATCTATAATCTCCTATTTCAGGCATATTCCTAGCCATAGTTGTAACCCTCCTTCAGATATTTCAAAACACCTTATCCCTGATCATGGACACCTTTTTCAAGAGCTTTCCAGGCCAATGTTGCACATTTAATCCGGGCCGGGAATTTGGATACACCTTGAAGGGCTTGAATATCCCCTAATTCAAAGCCATCAGTATCGATTTCTTTTCCAAGCATCATATCAGAGAAAAGTTCAGACATCGCAAGTGCTTCGTCAACCTTTTTCCCTTTAATTGCCTGGGTCATCATCGATGCGGATGACATGCTGATGGAGCAGCCTTCTCCTTCAAAGCGGGCATCTTTTACAATGCCATCTTCAAGCTGCAGTTGCAGTTCAATCCGGTCTCCACAAGTAGGATTGTTCATATCAACGGTAAGAGAATCACCCTCAATTAATCCGCGGTTCTTCGGATTTTTATAGTGATCCATGATTACTTGTCTGTAAAGCGTATCTAAATTATAAGACATCACCAAAATACTCCTTCGCTTTTAACAGTCCTTCGACGAGACGGTCTACATCTTCCTCTGTATTATACAGATAGAAACTTGCTCTAGCTGTTGCCGTAACGTCTAACCATTTCATCAGCGGCTGTGCGCAGTGGTGACCTGCACGAACTGCAATTCCTTCCGCATCGAGTACGGTTGCCGTATCATGCGGATGAACCTCTCCTAAATTAAAGGTTACAAGGGCAGCACGCTCTTTTGGACCATAAATTGTAATCCCATTCACTTCACGCAACTTATCTATTGCGTATGCCGCCAATTTTTTCTCATGTTCTAAAATATTATCTAAACCAACTTCATTTAGAAAATCGATTGCGGCTCCGAGACCAATTGCACCAGCAATGATTGGAGTACCAGCTTCGAATTTCCATGGCAGTTCTTTCCAAGTAGAATCATAAAGGTTAACGAAATCAATCATTTCCCCACCGAATTCTACCGGTTCCATGTTCACTAGAAGTTCGCGTTTCCCATATAATACACCAATTCCAGTTGGGGCGCACATTTTATGCCCAGAAAATGCATAAAAATCTACATCGAGATCTTGTACATCCACTTGCATATGTGGCGCACCCTGGGCTCCGTCAACGACAATAACTGCATTATTTTCATGTGCAATCTTTGTAATCTCTTTGATCGGATTGATTGTTCCAAGAACATTCGAAACATGAGCGATAGCGACAACTTTTGTGTTTGGAGTAATTGTTTCCCGAGCGTCTTCCAGTGACACGGTGCCGTCCTCTTGTAACGGAATATATTTCAAAGTTGCACCAGTAGCTTTAGCTGCCTGTTGCCAAGGAATAATGTTACTATGATGCTCCATCGGCGTGATAACAATTTCATCGCCTTCCTTTAAATTGGCACGCGCATAGCTCCAAGCTATTGTGTTAATAGCGGTTGTAGTTCCGCGGGTAAAAATAACTTCGGCAGTACTTTTAGCATTAATGAAAGCTCTTACCTTTTCACGTGCTCCTTCGTACTGATCGGTAGCACGTGTTCCTAGAGTATGCACGCCGCGGTGAACGTTAGAGTTCGTCTCCCGGTAGTACTTGGCCACAGCTTCTATCACAGAAACGGGCTTCTGTGAAGTAGCTGAGGAATCCAGGTATACGAGCGGGTGTCCATTCACCTCTTGACCCAGAATCGGAAACTGTTCTTTAATGGCGCTTACGTCCATTAGTTGATTTTCCTTTCGATCACTTGTGTTAATTGTTTTTTCACAGATTCAATCGGAAGCTGGGAAACAACAGGATCAAGGAATCCATGAATTAACAGACGTTGCGCTTCCTCTTCAGTCAACCCACGGCTCTTCAAGTAGTATACTTGCAATGGATCAACACGACCTACTGAAGCTGCGTGTCCTGCTGTAACGTCATCCTCATCGATAAGCAAAATAGGGTTAGCGTCACCTCGAGCTTTTTCACTTAACATAAGTACGCGAGACTCCTGTTCAGAGTTTGCTTTCGTTCCACCATGCTCAATCTTACCAATCGCGTTAAGGATTGCTGTAGAACCTTCCGTCATTACACCACGTTGTAAAATGAAACCATCGGAAGCTTTTCCGTCATGGTGCATAACAGAAGTAAAGTTTTGTGTCTGTTTTCCACGGCCAACCGATACAGCTTTCGCTTGGGAAGTGGAGTTATCACCGACTAGGCGAGTGACGTTTTCTGAAACGGTATTTCCGTCGTTCATTTGTCCTAATGCCCAATCAATTGTTGCGTCACGGCTTGCGATACCACGGCGGTTCACATATGTTGTAGTTGCAGCTGCAAAGTTATCAACTGCGCCGTATGCAACTTTAGCACCGTCGAGTGCATATACTTCCGTTACGATGTTGGCAACCGTTTCATATTCTTCATTATGGGAAAGATAGTTTTCCACATATGTGATGGAACTGTTTTTATCCACAACAACAAGTACATGGTTCACGAGTGTGATTTCTGGGTCTTCTTGCCAGAAAATGGATTGAATTGGTGTTTCAATTTGCAAGTTTTCAGGTATATAAAGGAATACACCACCATTAACAAGGGCGGCATGAAGTGCAGTCAGCTTATGCTCGCTAACAGCAACACCATCTTCCGTCATGAAATACTTTTGAACGAGATCCGCATGTTCACGGATAGCAGTATGGATGTCAGTGAAGATGACACCTTTTTCTTTTAATTCATTATTCAATGCAGCGTAAGCAACAGAATGATTACGCTGAATGATCAAGTTTTCCGGTGCTTGCTTTTCATCAAAGAAATCACGTAATTCTTCCGGAAGGTCTTGAATGGAAGATACTGATTCACCAGTTTTGAAATCATGATTGAACTCTGTAAAGTTCCAATTTCTAATTGTTGTTTTATCAGGCTTTGGCATTTCCAAGCTTTCAGCCTGCTCTATCGCATCCAGGCGGAATTTCTGCATCCACTCTGGCTCATTTCTTTTCTTTGAAAACTGTTCAACATAAGCCTTATCAAATGACAGTTTTGTTTCCACAGTCATGATACTCCTCCTAACGTTTATGCATTTTGTTCGATTGTTTCGTCTTCGATACCTAACTCTTCTTTAATCCATTCGTAGCCTTCCGCTTCTAGACGCTTAGCTAACTCTGGACCACCAGATTTTACGACACGGCCTTGCATCATGACATGTACATAATCCGGTGTGATGTAGTTTAATAAACGTTGGTAGTGAGTAATGATTAATGTTCCGAAGTTCTCATCACGTAGTTTGTTAATACCTTTAGAAACTATTTTTAACGCGTCGATGTCAAGTCCTGAGTCAATTTCATCTAAAATACCGATTTCCGGTTTTAGTAGCATTAATTGAAGGATTTCGTTACGTTTCTTCTCCCCACCAGAGAATCCTTCGTTCAAGTAACGTGTAGCCATGCTCTTATCAATTTCAAGGAAATCAAGTGTTTCATCAAGTTCTTTAATGAATTCCATTAATGGAATCTCATCGCCTTCTTCACGTTTTGCATTAATTGCACTGCGTAAAAAGTCAGAAGTTGTTACACCGCTGATTTCACTTGGATATTGCATTGCTAGGAAAAGACCTGCTCTTGCGCGCTCATCTACTTCCATTTCTAATACGTCTTCACCATTAAACGTAATGCTTCCTTCTGTTATTTCATAAAGGGGATGCCCCATAATTGCTGATGCTAATGTAGATTTACCTGTTCCGTTCGGTCCCATGATTGCATGGAATTCCCCGCCCTTAATTGTAAGGTCTACACCTTTTAATATTTGTTTATCCTCAATGGAAACATGAAGATTTTTGATTTCTAAAACTGATCCTGACATAATCAATACCTCCAAATGCTTATTCTAGTTTTCCGAGATGAACTTGATATTCATTCTCAATCTATTCTCATTACAATCTTAAAGCATTTCAAATTAATTATCAACCCATTCGGTCTATTTGCAATAAGATTGTATATAAGCGCTTAAATCCAACGGACAGAAGCGTTCGCCATTATCGCCCTTTTTATTTTCTCGCCGAAAGTTACCCCTCCAATCCTCTTTGTTTATACATAAGAAAAACAGCATGATAACTGATCATCCCGTTTCTTCTATAATATATATCTAGTATACACTATATCTCGTTCTCATTTAACTGACAACCCCTGTGGTTAAAGCGTTTGTGTCAAGCTTTTCTCGGTACCCTCTTCACCCCAGTATTTCCGGCACTCTATAGTTGTACGCTTTTTCGGCTACCGCGCGAATGTCTTCGCTTGGTCCCCTGGCATTTTAAGTTA